>DAOOFR010000005.1:0-42236 GCA_035415285.1 Opitutaceae bacterium | reverse complement strand
GTCGTGACGGCGACGGCGGGGCAGAGCGTGCTCACGTTGCCGGCGGCATCGCGGGCCGCGATGCGGTAGGTGTGGGCGGAGCCGGGCGCGAGGCCGGTATCGGTGATAGTATTGTCGTTGTGGGTGCGGAGGAAGGCGCCGTCGCGGTGGATGTCGTAGCCGGTGACGGCGGTGTCGTCCTCAGCCTGCGTCCAGTAGAGCACGGTGCCGGTCGAGGAGACGGCGGTGCCGGCGAGGTTGGTGGGGACCGAGGGCGGGGTGGTGTCGGATTGCGCCGAGAGGGAGGTCGCGAGGCTCGAGGCGAGAGCGAGAAGTAGAATCCGAAGGTTCATGCGAGAAGGGGGTGGGGCGGCCTGCGGCCTCGATCGCCGCGTTCCCTGCCGCGTACCTACCGGAACGCGGCTGACGCTGCGCTGCGGTACGCGGCTGGGCCGGAGGGAAAGGGAAGTCAGAATGGAGAATGCAGAGTGCAGAACGTGATGAGAACGAAGACCGAGGACGGTTGCCTCAGCGCCGGGGAGCGTTGTCGACGGGAACGACCTGGGTGATGCGGAGGCGAACGAAGCGGCGGGGCTCGGAGCCGAGGGCGACCGAGTCGGTGAAGGTGAAGGTCTTCGGGTAGCCGGGCGGCACGGGCTGAAGATCGGTCCAGGTGACGAGATCGGGGCTCGATTGAATCACGTATTGGAGATCCGGTGCGTAGCCCTTGCGCGGGAAGGTGAGCGTGAGGTGCTGGTTGGCGCCGGAGCCGGTGGTCGTGAGCGCGACCGGCGAGGCGACGCGTCCGCGGGCGGGCAGGCCAAAGGCGTAGCGGGCGAGGTTGGAGAGGCCGCAGCCGTCGGGATCGGCGTTGAGGCCGGAGATGGCGGCGTTGGCTTGCTCGGCGGCGGTGAAGTTGCCCGCGACCCAGGAGGAGAAGGCCGTGTAGGTCTCGTCGTGCGCAACGACGCTGGCCGCGGCGGAGAACCCCGAGACGTTGCCGGCGGCGTCGACGGCGACCACCTGGTAGCTGTAGCTGGTGCCGGTGGTGAGGCCGGTGTCGGTGTAGGTGGGCGTCGCCGAGGTGCCGACTTGGCTACCGTCGCGGTAGATCCGGTAGGCCGTGACGCCGACGTTGTCGGCCGAGGCGGTCCAGGTCAGGTTGATCGCGGTGGCGGCTGTGGCTGCACCGATGAGACCGGTCGGAACGGATGGAGAGATGGCATCCATGCCCTGCCCGTTCCTCAGGTTGTTTCCTCTCCCGGTCGGCCATGGGAGAAGATTGTCTGAAGCCGACGCGAGATCCCAGATCTGCACTCCGCCCGCACCGCCGCCCAGGGTGTCTTTGAGCGAGATGATGATCTCGACCCGGTGATCGCCATCAATATCCGCAAGCACGGGCGGGCTCATGCTGCCTCGTTTGGCTATCGCTGTCTTGTGAAGCTGAACACCGTTGCCGTCCAAGATGAGGAGATGGGAAGCGTTCTGAACGACCGAATAGGTCGTGAAGACGACTTCCGGAATGGTATCGGCATTCAGGTCGCCAATCACCGCTCCGCTGGCCCCAATGAAGGCCCCCGCCCCGTTGTCGAAAGTGTACGTCCAGAGAGTGCTCCCGTCGGGGGAGAAACAGCGCATCTTTCCATCGTAGGAAGGAACCACGATCTCCGGGCGCTGATCGCCGACAAGGTTGGCTACGGCCGGTGCGGGCGCGACCTGCACAATGTTGTTCTCATACCCGGTATACAGGGGCATGCCGGAAGATGGCGGCGTTGCGAATCCCGGTACGCGCGTCATGTCGGGATTCAGGACCCAGAGGGAGTTGCCTCGGTTCACATACTCGCCGGCCCGTTCATTGTCCGAATAGAGAATCACTTCCGGCAGGCCGTCCCCGTCGATGTCGCCGAAGCAGGGCGGCGAATCGGTGAACTCATCCCGGTCGTTGCCGTCGGGGCCCCATCCCTGTTTGGCGAGATCCAGCCGGTGGAACATCGGGACGCTTGAAGCCCATGGGCCCGCCGAGGAGAACGCTGGATCTGCCGGGAATGGCGCTCCGTCGGCATGCATGATGCCTATATGGCAAATGTCATAAGTGCTGACGACTTCCGGACGCGAGTCGCCGTCGAGGTCCGCGGCGCCAATATTCTGATTGTAGCCGCCGAAATCGTTGCCCCCGGCATATCCCTTCAGTTGCGGCCATCCCGGTACAACCTTGCCGGTGATATCCCACGCGACGGTCACCGGTCCACTCGAGGTCTTCACGGCGAGGATCTCGACGCGATTATCGCGATCCAGATCCACCCCCGCGATCGACCGGATCTCGCCCGCGGACCCCGGAAAGGTTTGCGGCCAACCGGGCAGGATCATTCCGGTGTGATCGTACACCGCAACTTTGTCGGAGTAGGCGATCGCGATCTCGCCATCGCCGTCATGGTCGAGGTCTCCGACTACTGGTGCCGCATATTGACGGGATGATCCGTGATCATTGGGTGAGGAGGAACTCTCCCCGACCGGAGCCCGCCATAGCATCTTCCCTTTGTTGTCCCAGACATACAGAACACTATGCCGCCCGGCGATGATCTCCATGGCTCCATCGTTGTTGAGGTCGTGGACCGCCACCGATCCGAACCAGTTCTCATCCCAGCTTGCCGCCAGCGTGGTTCTCAGGGTCGGGGCAGATACCGGTGCCCCCCAGGAGAGTGGTGGAAGAGCCGTTGCCCAGAGTCCGAGGATCGTCACTGCATGCGCACTTCTCATTGGGAGCTTCCCGTGGGTCATTCTGTATGGTCGATGTTCTTATGGAGTTGGTGGCGCCGGTATCGTCGGTCGCTGGTGTTCACCCCAGTTCGACGCGAGGGCCCCGCGTGTGATTCGCGGCGGGCTTGGTGGAAGCTGTCGGCGAGGTGGTGCCGGTCGGCGCGGAGCGGGAGACGGTGGGCACCGAGGCGAACGCAAGGAACAGACGGCGAGGGTTCATGATCGAGGATGGATGGGCGAAGGGCGGCGGTTTTGCGGGGCGCAAAGCCTTAGGCGCCTGTCGGCCTGGAGGAAGGGCGTGGGGAGAGAAGATGGAGTGGCGCGTGCGCCGCAGAACGGGCTGAGGATGACGGCAGGTCAGGGTGTCTTGATGCGCAGGCGCAGCCCTTCGACAGGCTCAGGGCGTGGCTGCGCGACGGAAGCGGCATGGTTCATTGTTGGGTGATACGCACACGGAGCCTTTCGACAGGCTCAGGGTTCCGTGATCCGGAGACGCAGAAAGCGGCGCGGGCCGGAGTCCATCGCCACGGCATCCGGTGCGATGATCGGGCCGGAGCCGGCGGTGTAGGTGCGATCCGGTACGGCGGCCCACGTGGCGAGGTCGGGGCTGGACTCAAGCGTGTAGGTGAGGTCGGCCGCGGTGGTGCGGCGCGGGAAGGTGAGGGTGAGGTAGCTCGCGCCGGCGGCGGTGACGGTGCCGAGGGTGATCGGGTTCTCGACGGCGCCGCGGGCGGGAAGGTCGAAGGCGTAGCGGGCGAGGTTGGACAGCCCGCAGCCATCGGGATCGGCATCGGGGCCGGAGATGGCATCGTTGGTCAGGTCGGCGCCGGTGAAGTTCGCGGCGCGCCAGGTGGCGTAGACGGCGGGCGGAGCCTCGGTGCGTTCGTCGGCGCCGATGTCGATCCCGGCGCCTTGCGGACGGAGTTCGCCGTCGAAGTCGGCGACGAGGCCGGTGAGGGCGCGGCCTTGGTCGACCACGGCGGAGATTCGCGAGGCGAGGTGAAGGTCGCCGCCGGTCGGGGCGACGAACCACGCGGCCTGGGCGTTGGTGACGTTGTTGCCGAGGGTGGCGGTGGCGCCGTCGCGTTGGCGGATGAGGGCGTTGGTAAGGTTGTTGTGGATCTGGGCGCTGGTCGCGGCGAAACGGTACTCGATCGCGTGGGGATAACCGCTCTGGAGGAAGACGGTGTTGTTGTAGACTTGGACGCCGGACGCACTCTCGAGGCCGATGCCGACATCGGCGAAGCCGGCGACGGCGCGATGGTAGATCATGTTGTTGCGGATCACGCCGCCGGTGGTGGGGCTGGTGCCGAGGCCGAAGCCGATGCCGCGGTCACAATCGACGATCAGGTTCTGCTCGACGGTGATGTCGACGCACGAGTTCCAGAAGTGGATCGCGTGCTCGGCGACCGCGCCGGAGGGGCTGCGGATGTTGCGGAAGGTGCAGCGGCGCACCGTCCAGTTGCGGGCGCGGTGGGCGTCGACGCCGCCGATGTACCACTGCGGACCGATGCCGGCGGGGTATTCGAAGAGACAGTCCTCGACGAGGCCGCGGTCGGAATGGTCGGCGGTGCCGTTGCTGGCGACCTTGAGCATCTGCTCGCCGGTATTGAAGAAGCGGACGTTGCGGAAGACGCAGTTGTCGATGTCGACCTGGAGCTGGACGGCGTGGTTGGCGCAGTTGCCGACGGTGACGTTTTCGAGGGTGAAGTCGTCGGCGGCGACGCCGATCACGTTGCCGACGGTGCCGCCGGTGCGGGAACCGTCGGCGTGGAAGACGGAGTCGCCCTGGAGGACGACGGCGTCGCGGTTGCCGGAGAGGCTGCGGAAAGTGACGCCGGGCTGGACGAGGTAGAGGTAGCTGGAGTCGGTGAGCGTGTAGACGCCGTCCTGCAGGAGGATGGTGCGGGGACCGTCGAAGTTGTTCAGCGCGAAGACGGCGTCGATGAGTTCGGCGGTGGTGGCTACGGTGACGGTGCCGCTGGGTTGCGCGACCAGCGGGGTGGCGAGAACGAGGAGCGCGGCCGCAAGAGATGCGAGTAGCTTCATGGTGTGGTGGCGATGCGGAGGCGGAGTCCTTCGGCAGGCTCAGGGTGTCGTGATTCGGAGCCGCAGGAAACGGCGGGAGGTGGCTGCGTCGGCGAGCGGGACGACGTCCTCGGCGGTGACCGGGTCGGGGCCGGCGGTGTAGGTGCGATCGGGCACGGCGGTCCAGGTGATGAGGTCGGGGCTGCTTTCGAGGATGTAGGTCAGGTCCGTCGCGATCGCGCGGCGCGGGAGAGTGAGCGTGAGGTAGGTCACGCTGCCCACGGTGGCGGTTCCAAGGGAGATGGGGTTTGCGACTGGGCCGCGGGCGGGGAGAGCGAAGGCGTAGCGGGCGAGGTTGGTGAGACCGCAGCCTTCGGGATCGGCGAGCGGGCCGGCGATGGAGTCGTTGCCCGCATCGGCGCCAAAGGCGGTGGCGCGCCACGTGGCGTAGGTGGCGGTCGGGGTGCCGATCGCCCGAGTCATGAGCCACGAGAACAGGGCGGGGTCCGAGTAGGGGAGGCCGGTCGTGTGGCCCATCTCGGGGTATTCCGAGTAGCGGATCACATCGACCCCATCGAGGGTGAGCACCTTGGTGGTGCGGCCGAACGCCGGTTCATCGAGCACGGTTTCGACTGCACGTGTGTTGGCGGGATGGTCGCGGATGTGGGCATAGAGGGCGCGGGATACTTCGATTCGCGTCGCGGTGTCCTTCAGCCCGATGTGCATGGAGATCGCGATCTTGCCGATCGCACCTTCGGCGAGCGCGGACTCGGATTGGCCGGCGAGCCGGATGAGTCCGGCAAAGCACTTCCCTTTGCTCAGGAATCCGCGGATGGTCTTGTAGGAGCCCGACCCTCCCATGGAGAAGCCGGTGAGGTAGATCCGACCGAGGGCGATCCGGAAGCCCGGCGAGGTCATCACCGTGTCGATCCGGTCGGAGAGTTCCGCGCCGTCCGCCTCCGATGCTTTCCCGAACACGAGATAGAAAGCTGGATACGTCTGGCGGAGGGCGGCCGTGAAATACCCGGACTCGTTCCACGGGCCGAAGACCACCAGCGGATAGGCGCGGTCGGCGTTCTCCGGGCGGCGGTAGCCCCACGGTTCCTCCCAGGTGTACGTCCCGTCCCAGTATCCGGCGGGTCGGTCCGCTTCCGTGAACGTTTCGGGCGGCGGCATCGCGACCACCATCCGCTGGGCGGTGATGGTCGGGGCGAGGAACGCGGCGAAGAGGAGGCCGAGGAGGCGGATCATGGCACGGGTCGTGTGACGGGGGCTGAGGTTCTGGGCGGCACAGAACCGCGGGCGCCTGGCGGCGCGGAGCAGGGCGCAGGGAAAAGTGTTTAAGGCGTGGTGACGCGCAGGCGGAGGAAACGGCGCGGGGTGGCGGGAGCGCCGGCTGGGACGCTGTCTTTGGCGGTGACGGCGCCGGCGCCGGCGGGGTAGGTGCGATCGGGCACGGCGGTCCAATCGACGAGGTCGGGGCTGGACTCGAGGGCGTAGGTCAGGTCGCTCGCGTCGGTGCGGCGGGGGAAGGTGAGCGTGAGGTACTGCGCGCCGGCGACCGTGGCGGTATCGACGGTGACCGGATTGGCGACCGGGCCGCGGGCTGCGAGGGCGAAGGCGTAGCGGGCGAGGTTGGTGAGACCGGTGGCGTCGGGGTCTGCGTCGGGGCCGGAGACGGCGTCGTTGCCGAGCTCGGCGCCGGCAAAGTTGGCGGCGCGCCACGCGGCGTAGTCGGCACCGACGGGGAGCGCGAAGGCCCCGAGGGCGGGCGGCGCGGCGTAGGTGTCGCCGCGGTAGTCGGTGGTGCTCAGCGCGTGGCTCGCGCCGGCGCCGAGGGCCGGACTGCCGGCGCGGAGACGATAGTCGGCGAGTGGGGCGGAGACGAAGCGCGGATCGGCGCCGTAGAGGCCGCCGGTCTCGGCGACGGGAAGCGAGGGCGTGGACTGCGCGGGGTTGGCGGTGTTGTACCAGAGATTGCGCGCGAAGGAGAACGTGGCGGGCGCGGTGTCGGGGCCGACATTGACGTAGGTCGAGAGATCGCCGCGGTCGTAGTGGACGATGTTGTTGGCGACGGTGTTGTTGCCGCAGGCGGCGAAGGTGTAGGAGCCGCTCGAGACCGTCTCCTGCAGAATGCGCACGACCCAGTTGTGCGGGGACACGATGGTGTTGTTCACCGCGACGCAGTCGACGGCGCCGACGAAGGCCAGCGGAGCGTCGGATCCGATGAAGACGTTGGCGACGACACGGATGTCGCGCGCCTCGTAGTTGATGGCCGGAGTCGCAGCGAGGGAGGGACGGAAGAACTCGTAGCCGGTGCTGCCGCCGATGTTGAGGGTGCGCGCGCCGCACTCCTCGAACCGGTTGGCGCGGATCTCGATGGCGGAGCTGCCGCCCTTGGACTGGATGGCGTTGGTGCCGGCGCGGGTGAAACGGTTGCGGGCGATGAGGCCGCGGCGGCAGCCGACGTGGTCGATGCCGCTGCCGCCGGAGCTGCCGTCGGCGATCTCGCAGTCGAGAACGAAGTAGTCGTTCACGCCGGAGAGCTTGAGGGCGTCCTGGTTGCCGCCGGTGCCGATGTTGTGGATGCGGAGGCCGCGGAAGATGACGTGGCGGGTGGCGTCCTCGTTGTTATAGTCGCCGCCGTCGTCGCAGTTGATGCCGTTGCCGGTGGCGCCGGTGACCTCGAGGTCGTGGAGCACGAGGTGGCGGACGCGGGTGAGGTGGAGCCCCTCGCCGCCGCCGGAGACGACGGGGCGGGCCTCGCCCGGTGCGCCGCCGATCCAGATCGGGGCGGCGGCGGTGCCGGCGAGGTCGGAGAGGTAGGTGCCGCCGGGGTAGTTGCCCGGGTGGATGCGCACGGCGGTGCCGGGCGTGGCGAGGCCGGTGGCGCGCGCGATGGTGCGGTAGGGCGCGGCGGGGGAACCGTTGCCGGTGGTGTCGTTGCCGGTGGTGGCGACGTGGATCTCGCGGGTGGGTGCGAGGCCGCGCTCGAAGGTATCGGTGGCAAGAGTGAGCGCGGCCGTGGTCTGCGCGGTGAGCGGCGCCGCGAGGGCGGCGGCCCACAGGGCGACGGCGAGCGGGCGGCGAAGAAGATACGAGGCGCGCGAACGGGCGGGACGGCGGATGGTTCCGTTGGTCGGGCTCATGGCGAGGGGAGAGGTCGCGCCGACCGCGTGGACCGACAAACGCGAAAGCACCCCGCCTCGCGCGAGCACGTGGTTCTTACGCGGGCTTCACGGTTGTTTCAGCCGTTTTTCAATGAAGGAGGCGCCGGGCGACCCGATGCCGCAGCTCCGCTGCGGCCGGCAGGTGCGCCGCTCTCCGCCAGGCTGCGGGCCGGGCCGCGCCAACCGCGCCATTGACCGCGGGCGGGGCGCACCCCTAACTCTCGCGTTTTCAATCATGGCCACGCCGTCCTCTTCCGACAACCTCATGGAAACCCTCGTGTCGCTGTGCAAGCGGCGCGGCATCATCTACGCCTCCTCGGAGATCTACGGCGGCCTCAACGGCTTCTTCGACTACGGCCCGCTCGGCGCCGAGCTGAAGCGCAACATCCGCAACGCCTGGTGGCAGGACATGGTCCACCGCCGCGACGATGTCGTGGGCCTCGAGTCGTCGATCATCATGCATCCGAAAGTCTGGGAAGCCTCGGGCCATGTCGCCGGCTTCACCGACCCGCTCGTCGACTGCAAGGCCTCCAAGCAGCGCTACCGCGCCGACCAGCTGTTCTTCGCGGCGGTCGTGGTCGACGGCGCCACCATCGGCTACGTCTCCGCGCTCGAGAGCGAGCGCACCGCCGAGGAGCTGCAGGAGAAGGCCGAGACGTTGAAGCGCAAGAAGGCCGTGCAGGGCGCGCTCGCGCCGGTCGCGGTGAAGGAGTTCACCGAGGCCACGCCGGAGCAGATCCCGCTCATCCCCTCGCCGGCCACCGGCGAGCCCGGCAGCCTCACGCCGCCGCGCGCGTTCAACATGATGTTCGAGACGCATGTCGGCCCGATGCGCGACTCGTCGGCCGTCGCCTATCTGCGGCCCGAGACGGCGCAGGGCATGTTCGTCGACTTCAAGAACATCATCGACACCACGCGCGTGAAGCTGCCCTTCGGCATCGCGCAGGTCGGCAAGTCGTTCCGCAACGAGATCACGCCGCGCAACTTCATCTTCCGCTCCCGCGAGTTCGAGCAGATGGAGATGGAGTATTTCATTCATCCCGACGCCGACTGGTTCGCCTGCCACGAGGAGTGGCTGACCTGGTGCCAGGATTGGTTGAAGTCCATCGGGCTGCCCGCCGATCACCTTTCGCTGCACGAGCACCCGAAGGAGAAACTCTCGTTCTACAGCCGCCGCACGGTGGACATCATGTTCAAGTACCCGTTCGGCGTGCAGGAGCTGTGGGGCATCGCGGCCCGCTCCGACTACGATCTCCAGCAGCACCAGAAGTTCTCCGGCGTGCCGCAGACGTGGTTCGACGAGGCCACGAAGGCCAAGGTCGTGCCGCACGTGATCGAGCCGGCGGTCGGCGTCGACCGTATCCTGTTGGCCGTGCTCTGCGCCGCGTACGCGGAGGAGGACGTGACCGACGAGAAGGGCAACGTGGAGAAGCGCACCGTGCTGCGCCTGCACCCGCGCATCGCCCCCTTCAAGGTCGCCGTGCTCCCGCTGCTCAAGAACAAGGAGCAGCTCACCAGCCGCGCCAAGGCGCTCTACGCGAAGCTCAAGCGCCGCTACAACGTCTCGTACGACGACGGTGGCGCCATCGGCCGCCGCTATCGCCGCCAGGACGAGGCCGGCACGCCGTGGTGCGTGACCATCGACTTCGACACGATCGAGAAGCCCGGCGACACCTTCACACTCCGCGACCGCGACACGATGCAGCAGACCCGCATCACCGAGGCCGAGCTCTTCGCGCTGCTGAGCGAGAAGGTCGACAACGCGTAAGGAGGAATCCGGCGGACCGGATTCCTGAGCCGAAATGGCGAACCATTTCGGGATGAACAGGTAGGGACGGCTCTCTCAAAGATTCTGTTGAACAGCAGAACGAGCCGTCCGTCCGGCCGCCGCTGGCGGCCGGAAACTCCGGACTTTCGACAGAAGCTAACGAAGGGAAGGAAGGCCGGATCCTGACCTCCGCTCTGTGGCGCCGTTCGCGAGAACGGCGATGCTGTATGGCGCGTAGCCAAGGGCGTTGAACCCGGCCGGCGTGTCTTTGGCCGGCTGCAAACGCTTTAAAAGCCGAGCTGCGCTTTTAAAGAAAACGGGAGAAACTTTAGAAGGTCGGCTGGAGACTGAAGTCGGAGACGAGGCGGGGATGCCGCTTCTGGCGGAGGCTACCGAATGGCCGATGCGCTGCCGACAGACCTGAGCAGCCTTATTTCTCGGTCCCGCGGCTCTTGTTAACGGATCCTTTGATTGGCCCGGGACAATTATTGAGTCTCGCGTATTGGACTGACGTCCGATGGTAGGGCGTTCTGCCGTACGGCAGAATGGGCCCGCCGAGCGAACGGATGGCCCGGCAGTTCGCCTAGTCTATTGTGCGAGGCTCAATAAGGGGAAGGCGCTTTGGCCTTAATAAGGAAGCGCCCTCAGTTGGTGGTCGTGCTGTGTGCCTTGAAGAAACCGAGGCTTCCAATACGTCGCGGCGTTCGGCAGGCTTGGGCTGTCGGACGAACTGCCCTGAGCCACCCCAGCCATGAAGCTCACTCACCTTGGCGTCAGTTACTACCGCAGCATCGGCGCGGAGCCGGTGAGCATCGATCTGTCGAAGAAGATCAGTCGAATCCCGGCCTTCTGAACTTCCGCGCGGTGGGGAACTTCGCTTCGGCGGCCCGGCGGAGGCGCTCGAGCTGGACGAGCAGATCGAGGATCGCGTCGCCGTGCGCGGCGGCGAAGTGTTCGCGCAGGCGCGCCCAGGCGGCGAGCGAGCGGTCGATCGCGAGCAAGGTGATCTTCGCGGAGCCGTCGCTGTCGCGCGGCAGGTCCTCGATGTGCAGCTGGCGTTCATCGACGGCGCCCTGCACGGCGCGGCGGAGCTTCACCTCGATGAAGAGGAGGTACCACTGCACGACATCGAGCGCGTCGCGGATTGTGGTACTGGTGTCTTGGCGGCTGATACCGAGGCGACGCTCGATGGCGAGGACTTGGTTGGTGCCGAGGTGCGCTGTTTGCGTCGCGCGTTGTCGGTGGTGGCGACGGCCGCGCCCAGCCCCTGCATGCGGCTCCTGCCTCCGTCCTTTTGCGTTGAACCGCGGCGGCGTTCGCCGGTTTCATCCGGCACGATGCCCGACGCCGAAATCGTCAACGTATCCCGTCATCTCTGGGCGCAGGCGGCGCAGCAACCCGCGGCGCCGGCGCTGCGCATTCCGATCGGTCGGGCCGGCGGTGGGGCGATCCGCTACGCGCAGCTGTCGTTCGCGGAACTCGCCGCCGAGGCGGATGCGTGGGCGTGGCGGCTGGCGAAGGCGGGCGTGCGGCGTGGCGATCGGGTGCTTGTGCTGGTGCGGCCGGGACTGCCGCTGATCGCTGCGGTGTTCGCGCTGCTCAAGCTGGGCGCGCCGCCGATCGTGATCGATCCCGGCATGGGCCGGAAAAACTTCCTCGCGTGCGTCCAGCGCACCCAGCCGCGTGTGCTGCTCGGCATCGCCCGCGGGCAGATCGCCTCCTGGATCTTTCGCGATGCGTTCCGCTCGGTGCGGCGACGCCTGTGGGTGAGCGGCAATCCGGCGCAGCGGATCGTGCACGGCCCCGTGCCGGTGTTCCCGGCGGCGCCGACGGCGGCCGACGATCTCGCGGCGATCCTCTTCACCTCCGGCTCGACCGGCGCGCCCAAGGGCGTGTGCTACGAGCACGGGATGTTCGAGGCGCAGGTGCGGCTGGTGGGCACGACGTACGGAATCGCCCCCGGCGAGGTCGATCTCGCGGTGCTGCCGGTCTTCGCGCTCTTCAATCCCGCGCTCGGCATGACGACCGTCGTGCCGCAACTCGATCCGTCGCGTCCGGCGGCGGCCGATCCGGCGCACCTCGTGCAGGCGATCCGGCAGAACCACGTGACGAACAGCTTCGGCTCGCCGGTGATCTGGACCAAGGTGACCCGGTACTGCACCGAGCGAGGGATCGTCCTGCCCGACGTGCGGCGTATCCTGATGGCGGGCGCACCGGTGCCGCCGGCGCTCTTCGCCGCGATGCGGCAGGTGTTCCCCGGCGCCCAGCTCCACTCGCCCTACGGCGCGACCGAGGCGCTGCCGGTGAGCAGCGTGAGCGCCGAGGAGATCATCGGTTTACCGGTGGGCGGTGAGCGGTTGCCGGTGGCCGGTGGCCAGTTGCCGGTGGGCGGTACGGAAACCGAAGACCGGAAACCGGTAGCCGGTGGCCAGTGGCCGGTGGGCTGTGGCCGGATACCGGAGACTGGGAACCGGAAACCGCAAACGGCGGCTTCCGCCCCCTCGTCCATAACCGCCGGTGCGGCGGCGGAGACGTTGCGCGGCCGCGGCACCTGCGTGGGCCGGCCGGTGCGCGAGATGACGGCGAAGGTGATCGCCATCGTCGACGGCCCGATCGCCACGCTGGCCGAGACGCGTGAGCTGCCGCCCGGCGAGATCGGCGAGATCATCGTGCGCGGCCCGGTGGTGACGGCGGCCTACGACCTCCTGCCCGAGGCGACGGCCCGGGCGAAGCTTTGCGAGGATGCGGCCGCGATCCCGGCGATGGATTCGGCCAATCCGCAATCCGCGTTCCGCATCCCGCACTTCGCGCCGTCCGGCGCCGCCGTCTGGCACCGCATGGGCGATGCCGGCTACCTCGACGCGGAGGGGCGGCTCTGGTTCTGCGGGCGGCTGGCGGAACGAGTCGAGACGCCGCACGGCGCCCTGTATCCGGAATGCGTGGAACCCATCTTCAACCAGCATCCCCGGGTGCGGCGCACGGCGCTGCTCGGCTTCGGGCCGCGGGGCAAGCAGGTGGCGGCGCTGGCGGTCGAGTGCTGGCCGGGACAGCGTCCGCGCGGCGATGCGGCGCGACGCGCGCTCGGTCGCGAACTGCGGGACCTGGGCGAGGCGCATGCGCACACCCGGCTGGTCCGCATTTTCTACTTCGTGGACCGGTTCCCGGTGGATGTGCGACACAACGCGAAGATCCACCGGCTTCAGCTCGCCCGCGCGCTCGCGGGCCGCCCGGGCCTGGAGTTCGACAAACGCTGAGCCGCACCTCGGCGGCCCGGTGCCGAGCGGCCCGGACGCGAGGTTCGGCCCTGCGTGCAGGCGTGGTGGCGGCGCCGATCGGGTGTTTGCCCCGGAAAACTTCGGGGGGCTTTGACCGCGGGCGGTGTACGGATATGAGCTAGGCCCGCGCCCAACCACCAACCGCTCCGCCCATGATCCTGCGCCACGTCCTGCTCGCCCTTGTCCTCGGATTCTTCTGCACCGGTCGTGTGCTCGCGTTCCCGTTCGGCGAGAAGCATGTGGCCGCCTCGCTCGTGGCCGAGCACACGGCGCTGGTGCCCGGCAAGACCGCGACCGTCGCGCTGCGGCTCGTGCACGACGAGCATTGGCACACGTATTGGAAGAATCCGGGCGAGGCGGGGCTGGCGACCACGACCCAATGGACGTTGCCGGCGGGCTACACCGCCGGGCCGATCCAGTGGCCTGCGCCGGAGATCACCGACACGGGCGGGGTGCTCACCTACGGCTACGGCGGCGATCTGCTCCTGCTGGTCGACCTCGCGGTGCCGGCCGATGCCGCGCCTGGCGCGAACGTGACCCTGCGGGCCGAGGTCGACTGGCTGATGTGCAAAGAGGCGTGCATCCCCGGCGCGGCGAAACTTGAGCTCACGCTGCCGGTGGCAACGGACACGGCGGCCGAGGCGCAGTGGGCGCCGCGGATCGCGGCCGCGCGCGCGGCGGTGCCGGCACCGACCGACAAACTTGCAGCGCAGGCCTACCGCGCCGGGCGAGAGCTCACGATCCGCGTCGAGCCGCGGGATCCGGCCGTGCGGCGCGAGGGGTTGATGGTGGCGTTTTTCGACGAGAACGGCGCGGTGGAGGCGCGGGCGCTGCAACCGGCGCGCGCGGCCGACGGCGCGCTCGAGTTCGCGGTGACGCAGGCGGAATCGGCCGGCGTACCACGCGAGCTCGCCGGCCTGCTCGTGGCGGAGTCCGGCTGGTGGCCGGGCGGGCCGAAGGCGCTGGCGATCCGGATTCCGGTGACGGATGGGCCGGCGCGTGGTGCGGAGCGTCAGCCCGCACCGTCCGGCTCCGTACTCGACTCGGGGGCGAGCGTCGCGCCCACCGGTCGCCCTGATGGGTCGACCTCCGGGCTGGGCGGCATTCTCGCGCTGGCGTTTCTCGGCGGGCTGATCCTCAACCTCATGCCCTGCGTGTTCCCGGTGCTGGGGATCAAGATCCTCGGGTTCGTGCAACAGGCCGGCGAGGACCGCGCGAAGGTGCGGCTGCACGGGCTCACGTTCGCGGCGGGCGTGCTGGTGTCGTTCTGGGTGCTGGCGGGGATCCTGATCGCGCTGCGGCCGGCGGAGGGCGCGGCGGCACAGGGCTGGGGCTTCCAGCTGCAGAACGCGGGCTTCGATTTCGCGCTCGTGATCGTGATGCTCGTCTTCGGACTGAGCCTGAGCGGTGTGTTCGAGATCGGCGGCTCGTTGATCGGCGCCGGCGCCGGCTTGCAGGCAAAAAGCGGTTACGCGGGCTCCTTCTTCTCGGGGGTGCTGGCGACGGTGGTGGCGACGCCGTGCTCGGCGCCGTTCCTCGCGCCCGCGCTCGGAGCGGCGATGGTGCTGCCGCCCGCGGCGGCGTTGGCGGCCTTCACGGCGATCGCGGCCGGCCTGGCGACGCCGTACCTCGTGCTGTCGTTCGCGCCGGCCCTGGTGAAGGTGCTGCCGCGGCCCGGGGCGTGGATGGAGACGTTCAAACAGTTCATGGCGTTCCCGCTCTACGCCACGGTCGCGTTTCTGCTCTGGGTGCTGGCCGGTATCCTCGGCGAGGACCACTTCGCGTTCCTCTTCGTGCTGCTTGGGCTCGTGCTGATCGCGGCCGCGGTCTGGGTGCTGGGCCGCTGGGCGGTGCTGCACCGCAGCGCGCGCACGCGCTGGATCGCGCGGGTCGTGGCGGCGGGGTTGTTCGCGGGCGGTCTTGTGCTGGGCTGGCCGCAAACTGCGGCTGCAGGCGGGACGGCGGACAACGCCACGGCGTTGCCGCAACCCGACTGGCAACCGTGGTCGACCGAGGCGGTGGAGCGGCTGCGCGCCGAGGGGCGGATCGTGTATGTGGATTTCACAGCGCGCTGGTGCGTGACCTGCCAGGTCAACAAGGGCGTGGTGTTCGGCTCCGCCGAGGTGCTGCGCGAGTTCCGCGACCGCAAGGTCGCGGCGTTGCGCGCCGACTGGACGCGGCAGGACCCGAAGATCACCGCGGAGCTGCAGCGCTTCGGCCGCGCGGCGGTGCCGGTGAACCTCGTCTATCTGCCGGGCCGCGCCGAGCCGCTGCTGCTGCCCGAGGTGCTCACGCCCGGTCTCGTACTGGACGCGGTGCGACGGACGGAGTGAGTCGGAGCGAGGCGGTTGGTCGCGGAGACCGCTGAGACAAGGCAAGAGGGCGCAGCGAGTTCGGCGGAGATCCGGTCGCCAAGGGCATTCGATATCCTGGTGCGCAACCCCGACTCCTCGGGTTGCGCCTCAAGCTCTTCGCTGGGCTTTCCCGCTGTCGCGCCTCCGCCTCTGTGCCGTGTCCGAAAAGGCGGTTCCAGGGTGAGCGATCGGCCTCCGGAGGCGCCGGAGGTTCTGCCGTGTGGCAGCCCCTCGGGCGAGGTTATGGCGGTATCCGGACCTTGGTGCCTCAGGCGACCTTCGGTTCGTGCTCGTCGTCGGGGCGGAGCTTCTTGGCGGCGAGGTAGGCGTACATCGCGGGGATCACGTAGAGCGTGAGGAAACCCGAGAAGAGCAGGCCGCCCACCACCGCCACACCGAGCGAGGTGCGGCTGCCGCCGGCGGTGCCGAGGTTGAGCGCGATGGGCAGGATGCCGAGGATGGTCGAGAGGCTCGTCATCAGGATCGGGCGGAAACGTTGCACGGCGGCGTCGTGGACCGCGGCCTGCCGGTCGAGCCCGGCGTGGCGGCGCTGGTTGGCGAACTCGACGATGAGGATGCCGTTCTTGGTCACCAACCCGATGAGCATGATGATGCCGATCTGGCTGAAGACGTTGAGCGTGAGTCCGGTGAACCAGAGCGAGAGCACGGCGCCGGCGATCGAGAGCGGCACGGTGAGCAGGATGATCAGCGGGTCGCGGAAGCTCTCGAATTGCGCGGCGAGCACGAGGTAGATCAGCACGAGGGCGAAGAGGAACGCGAAGAGCAGGCTGCGCGAGCTGTCGAGGAAGTCGCGCGACTGGCCGGCGAGATCGGTGGTGATGCTCTCGGGCAACTGGGCGGCGGCGACCTCGTCGAGCGCGGCGAGGGCCTGGCCGAGCGTGTATCCGGGCGCCGGGGTGCCGGAGAGCGTGGCGGAGACGAAGCGGTTGTAGCGGTAGATCGCGGGCGGGCCGACGGTCTCCTCGAGGGTGACGAGGTTGTCGAGCGGCACCAGGCGGCCGGAGCGGCTGCGCACATGGAGGCGGCGGAGGTCGTTGGGCTCGTTGCGGTCGGCCCGCGCGACCTGGCCGATCACCTGGTACTGGCGGCCCTCCATGACGAAGTAGCCGAAACGCGTCTCACCGAAGGCGAGCTGGAGGGTGCGGCCGATGTCGGCGATGCTGATGTCGAGCTCGGCGGCCTTGGCGCGGTCGATGCGCACGCTCAGCTCGGGCCGGGTGATCTTGAGATCGAAGTCGGCGAAGCGCAGCTCTGGGCGCTGGCGCGCGGCATCGAGGAACTTCGGCAGGATCTCGCGCAGGGCGGCGATGTCGGGCGCCTTGAGCACGTACTGCACGGGCTGGCCGCCGAACCGGCTGCCGATGGTGGGCGGCTGGCTCGGACGGCCGAAGAGAGCGTCGAACTGCAGGAGGTCGGTCGAGATCTGGTCGAACACTTCCTGCTGTGAGCGGGCGCGTTGGTCGGGCTCGGTGAGGTAGATGTTCTGCATGCCGCTGTTGGCGCCGCCCCAACCGGCCACGGAGAAGGTGCGGTGGATCTCCGGCACGGCGTCGGCGAGCTGGAGCGCGTAGGCGTCGATGCGCTCGGCGGTGTATTCGTAGGTGGCACCTTCGGGGGCGTTGAACTGCACGCGGATGTTGGAGCGATCCTCGAGCGGGGCGAGTTCCGAGGGCAGCCGCAGGCCGATGAACACGATCACGGCTCCGCAGGCGGCGAAGAGCGGCCAGCTCAACCAGCGGCGGCGCAGGAACGCCCCGAGCGAGCGGCGGTAGGCCTCGGTGAGCCGGCGGAAGAACGGTTCCGTCCACTGGTGGAAACGGCTGTGCCGGCGCTCGTGCTTGAGGATGAACCGGCAGAGCATCGGCGAGAGCGTGAGCGCCACGAACGAGGAGATGAGCACCGCGCCGGCGACGACCACGCCGAACTCGCGGAAGAGCCGGCCCGTCAGGCCCGACATGAACAGGATCGGCACGAAGACGGTGGCGAGCGTGACGGTGGTGGAGATGACCGCGAAGAAGATCTCGCGGATGCCGTGCACCGCCGCGGCGTAGGGGCGGGCGCCGCCCTCGACCTTGGTGTAGATGTTCTCGAGCACGACGATGGCGTCGTCGACCACCAGGCCGATCGCGAGCACGAGCGCGACGAGGGTGAGCACGTTGATCGTGAACCCCGCCAGATACATGATGAAGAACGACGCGACGAGGGAGACGGGGATCGCGAGCACGGGGATCGCGGTCGCGCGCCAGTCGCGCAGGAACACGTAGATGATCAGCGCCACGAGAACGAAGGCGATGAGCAGGGTCTCGCCCACCTCGGAGATGGCGCGGCGCACGGACGTCGTGAAGTCGTAGCCGAGGTCGAGCACGAGGCCCTCGGGCAGCTCGGCGCGGATACGGTCGAGGCGGCGGTGCACCTCGTTGGCGATGGCGATGGCATCGGTGTTGGGCTGCGGGACGACGGCGATGCCGATGTTGGGGCGGCCGAGGACCCTGGAGCCGCCGCGGAGGTTCTCGGCCTCGAGCCGGGCCTCGCCGATGTCGCGCAGCTCGAGGATGCGGCCGCGCTCCTGGCGGATGATCATGCGGTTGAACTCCGCGGGCGTGGTCAGCCGGCCGAAGGTGCGGATGGTGAGCTCCGTGCTGGAACCTTCGATGCGGCCGGAGGGCAGGTCGACGTTCTGGGCGTTGAGCGCCTGCTGCACATCGAGCGGGGTGACGCCGTGGGCGGCCATGCGCACGGGATCGAGCCAGAGGCGCATCGCATAACGTTTCTCGCCGAAGATGCGCACGGTGCTCACGCCCGGCACGGTCTGGATGCGTTCCTTCACCACGTTGGTGGCGTAGTGGGAGATCTCGAGGATGGAGTGGCGGTCGCTGTTGAGCGCGAGGAAGAGGATGGGCTCGGCGTCGGCGTCGGCCTTCTCGACCACGGGCGGGTTGGCGTCGACGGGCAGGCGGCGCACGGCCTGGTTGACCTTGTCGCGCACATCGTTGGCGGCGCGCTCGAGGTCGGCGCTGATGTCGAACTCGACGCGGATGTTGCTGCGGCCCTCGGAGGAGTTGGAGGAGATGACGCGGATGCCGTCGATGCCGTTGACGACCTGCTCGAGCGTCTCGGTGATCTGGGAGTCGATGACCTCGGCGGCGGCGCCCGGGTAGGTGGTGGTGACGGTGATGACGGGGGCGTCGACGGCCGGATACTCGCGCACGCCGAGCAGGGCGATGCTCACGGCGCCGAGCAGGATGAGCACCGTGGAGAGGACGATCGAGAGGACGGGGCGGCGGATGCAGGTCTCGGAGAGTGACATGGCGGATCAGCGACGGGGCTCGAGGACCTGGACGGCGACGCCGGGGCGCAGCCGGAGGAGGTTGCTGAGGAGGACGATGTCGCCCGGTTTGAGGCCGCTGACGATCTGCACGTCGTCCTCGGTGCGCAGGCCGGTCTTCACCCCGCGCAGCACGGCCTTGCCGTCGACGGCGAGCCAGACGCTCTGGCCCTTGATGGAGGCGACGAGCGCTGAAGTGGGGATCATGATACCATCGTCGGTCGGGGCGAGGGAGAGCTCGACGTTGGCGAAGGCGCCGGGGATGAGGCGGCGCTCGGGGTTGGGCACGAGGCCGCGCACGACGAGGCTGCGCGTGGTGGCGTCGATCTGCGGCTCGATGGCGGTGATGCGGCCCTCGAAGCGCTGGGCGCTGCTGGCGACGGAAAAGGCGAACGGCAGGCCGGGCTTCACCTCGTCGGCATAGCGTTCGGGGAGGGTGAAATCGACGCGCAGCGCGCTGAGGTCCTGCAGGGTGGTGAGCGGGGTGTTCTTGGTGACGAAGGCGCCCTCGCTCTCGCGGCGCAGACCGACGACACCGGCGAAGGGCGCGCGGATGGAGGTCTTCTCGATGTCGATGCGCAGCCGGGCGATCTCGGCGACGACGCCATCGAGGTCGGCCTGGGCGCGGTCGAATTCCTGGCGGCTGGTGGTGTTGGCGGTGAAGAGTTCGCGCTGGCGCTGGGCGGTGTCGGCGAGGTTGCGGCGGCGGATCTCGAGGCGCTGGAGCTCGGCCTGGAGTTCGGAGTCGTCGAGTTGGAAAAGCAGGTCGCCTTGCGCGACGCTTGCACCCTCGGTGCAGGCGACCTTCACCAGGCGGCGGTCGCTCTCGCTGACGATGGTGACGGATTCGCGGGCGAGCAGGGTGCCGACGGAGTTGACGTGCTGGACGATCTGGGTCCCGGCGACGCGCAGGCCCTCGGCGGGGAGGGCGGGGGCTGGTGCGGTGGAGGCCGGGGCGGCGGGCTTGGCGGCGTCGCGGGTGCAGCCCGAGAGGAGGGCGAGGGCGACGGCGGCGGAGAGGGAGAAGAGGCGTGGCATAAGGGAGGGGCGGAGGATGGCGGGCAAGGTGGCGCTTGGCAACGGGCGGGAAGCGATCGCGGTGGCGGGGCGGCCCGGCGGTGCATCAAGCGGCAGAGAGAGACGACAACGAAGTCCGGTGTGCGGCGGGCGCGCACCGGAGCTTGCGGCGGGATGACGCGGGGCGGCGAGTGTGCGTTACGCGGATGTGTGACGGTGCGGTGAAATCGTCGGCGTGCGTCGATTCGCGCAAGTGCGCATGAGCTCGCGCGCGTCACCGGCATTCTCTTCGGCAGTCACCCGCACCGCGCGGGTCGCCTCCGCTCGCGCGGCGACCTTCACGTTTCGCATGCGGCGGGCGCAGACTACCGGGGAGTCCGTGGTGGCTATTTGCTGCATTGCCGCGCCGCCGCGTTTGTGGCGGCGGCGAATGCGGACTCGCTCCGGGGGCCGGCGGGTTGCGAGATCTCCGATTGTTCGTTCCGGTGTCCGCCGGTTTCTACCCAAACCCTGCCGCTTCTCCCTATGCTCCGTTCGAACGCCCTCCGTTGCGTGCCGTTGCTCACGGCGCTCGCCTCACCCCTCGCGTTCGCCGCCGCCGAAGACACCTCCGGCTGGACTCCATGGCCGTACGTCGAGCCGGTCCCCGGTTCGGCCCTCGATTTGAGCGCGCTCAACGGCGCCGAGCCCGCCGGGGCGCACGGGCGGATTGTGGTGCGGAACGGCCATTTCGCGACCGCGGCGGACGGGAAGCGGATCCGCTTCTGGGGCTGCAATCTCAGCAGCGAGCAGAACTTCCTCTCCGCCGCCGAGGCCGAGACTCTCGCCCGCCGGCTCGCGCTGGGCGGGGTGAACATCGCGCGTCTCCACCACATGGACAACCCGTGGTCGGCCGCCTCCGGCGGGAGCATCTGGTCGAAGGACCGGCCCGACCGCACCCGTATCGATCCCGCGCAGCTCGACAAGCTCCACCGGCTCGTCGCCGCCCTGAAGGCGCGCGGCATCTACTCGAACATCAACCTCAAGGTATCCAAGACCCTCGTGCCCGAGGACGGCTTCCCGGCCTCGGTCGCGCAGACGCCGCCGTTCCAGAAGCAGGTCGACTATTTCCAGCGCCGCATGGTCGAGCTCCAACGCGACTACGCCCGCCAGCTGCTCACCGCCAAGAATCCGTACACCGGCCTCAGCCTTGCCGAGGACCCGGCGGTGGCAGTGGTCGAGATCAACAACGAGAACTCGCTGCTCGGCCAGCGCACGCGCGACATCGGCCGCCGCCTTGAGCAGCTTCTGCCCGAGCCGTTCCGCACCGAACTCGCGCAGCTGTGGAGCGCCTGGCTGGCGAGAAAGTATCCCGACGATGCCGCGCTCGCCGCCGCCTGGCGGCAGGGGGCCACGCCGCGCGGCCCGTCGCTGCTCGGCGCCGCGCACCGTTGGCAGCCCGATGCGCTCCCCGGCAACCGCGTGGAGATCGTGCCCGGTGCCGATGCCACCGCGGTGGAGCTGAAGGTGGTCGAGGTCGACAGCATCCGCTGGCACACGCAGGCGTATGTGGGCGGGCTGCCTCTGGAGAAGGACCAGACGTACACCCTGGAGTTCGAGGTCAAGGCGGATACGCCGCGCCCGCTCCAGGTCGTGATCTGCCGCGACGACCCGCGCTGGCGCACCGACAAGTGGCGCACCCGCGGTTTGAACACGCCGACGGAGATCGGCACGGAGTGGACGCCGCTGAAGTTCGTCTTCGTCGCGCATTCGACCGTCGACGTGCCCTCGCGCCTCAGCCTCATCGTGGGCCACAAGCTCGGCTCGGTATCCGTGCGCAACCTCAAGCTCTCGCCCGGCGCCGAGCGCAGCGGGTTGCTGTCCGGGCAGTCGGCGGTGGCCGGCACGGTGCCGATCCCGACCGAGCCCACGGTGGCGCAATGGCGCGACTGGATCGCGTTTCTCATCGAAACCGAGGTCGCGTACGCGAGCGGCATGCGCAACTTCCTCCGCGACGAGCTCGGCGTGCGCGCGCCGATCATCTGCACGCAGATGAACTACGGCGGCATCGCCGGCCTCGCGCGTGAGCAGTCGATGGACTTCGCCGATGCGCACTACTACTGGCAGCACCCCGACTTCGGCGGGCCGACGCACAGTTGGAACCGCGAGTTCTGGGCGACGCTCAACACGCCGCAGCTCGCGGAGTTCGAGGACCGCTGGTTCGGCGAGATCGGAGCGCTCGCGCAACTGCGCGTGAGCGGCAAACCGTTCAGCGTGTCGGAGATCGACCACCCGTTCCCGCACGACTTCGGCAGCGAGATGTACCCGACGATCGCGACCTACGGCGGTCTTCAGGACTGGGATGCACTCTATCCCTTCGACATGGTCGAGGGCGCCGATCCCGAGCCCAACAGCGGCGCGAAGACCTTCTTCGACCAGCATCGCAATCCCGGGCGCTGGGGCTTCGCCGCCTTTGCCACGACGGCCTTCCGCAACGGCCTCGTGCCACCGGCGCCGTCGGCCAAGGAGCTGCGCGTCGGGGCGCCGGTCTGGAGCGAGGAGGCGCACGTCGATGTGCTCTGGCTACGCCACCTGCCGGGCCGGCCGATCGGGTTCCTCACGGATCGGCTCAGCGTGAGCGACCGGCCGACCGGTGTCGGCGAACCCGCGCGTATCGTGCAGACTGGCACGCCGGCGTTGACGACGATCCGCATGGAATGCGCGCCGCAGGGACCGGTGTACGTCGTGTCGGCCGAGCGGGCGGCCACCGCGACCGGCTTCATCGGCGGTGCGAAGATTGACGCCGGCGCGCTCAGGGTGGAGTGCGCGCGCTTCGGCCTCGATTTCGCCGCGGTCACCGCGGTGGCCCTCGATGGCGCGAAACTCGCAGAGTCGCACCGCGTGCTCGTGACGCTCGTCGGCCGCACCGAGAATCCCGGCATGGTCTGGGATGCGGTGCGCAAGTCCGTGAACGACCGCTGGGGCCACGGCCCGATGACGGCCGAGCCCGTGCCCGCGACGATCACGCTCGTGGGCGCGGCCGGAGCGAAAGCGAAAGTCTATGCGCTCGCGCCGGACGGTTCGCGGGCGAAGCGTGTTGAGGCGAAAGCGGAGGCCGGTGCGCTGGTGTTCACGGCCAGTGCCGCTGATCGGACGATCCACTACGAGATTGTGCGGGAGTGAGGGTGCGGCGGGTGGGGTGCAGTCGTGTGTTCGTAGCGGTGAAGCGCCCCCGGGTGCGGACCGTTGGTCGATTGGTGCCGCGGCAACAGTCGTTAGGATGTGGCCTTGCCGGCGGGCGAGCTCGCCGATCCCGAGGCGCGCGATGACGTCCGCGACAGTTTACCTTCACGACCGTGAAGGTAAACGGTCGCGGGTGCAGGGAGGAATGGGGGCCCGCGGCAGAGTGATCGGACCGTTTAGGCTCACGGTCGTGAACCTAAACGGTTCCCGGAGCTGGATAAGGTGATGGGCGGGGGCGGCGATTGTTTGGCCGGCCAAGGCAGGGCCTGACCGACTCGGCGGACGCCGACGGTGCGTCGACTCGCCCTTGCAGGATAATGCGCCGTCGCGAAAGCGGGATGGCTCCGGGGCTTAGGCCGAGCACAATTGTCCCGCAGGTTCCTTCTTTCCGAACCTCGTTGTCCCATGAGAACTGAACTTCACCGTCGGCAGTTTCTTCGCACCGTCGCTCTCGGTAGCGGCGTCCTCGGCCTCTCCTCGTTGGCGGCCGGCGGCGACAAAAGTGCTTCGTCATCGACTACAGGAGGCGCCCAGGGCGCCGCGCCCGCCGCCGATGCGCTCCGGCTGGCGAGAGCGAAGAACGCCATGCTCGCGATGCAGCGGCGCGCCTGGGAGCAGGGCACGGCGGCGCAGGCGCTGCTCGAGCTCGGCGAGACCGAGTTGGTCGTCTTGTTCGCCAAGGATGCCGTGGTCAATCAGCTCAAGGACGGCCGGCTCGGGCTCAACGAGGGCAACGCGCCGGTGGCCGATCCGTGCGTGAACGGCGAGCCCGTGCTTTTCGCCGCGCGGGTGACCGGCGATCCGGCATTGCAGAAGGCGGCGGACCGCATGCTGGAATTCGCGCTCCACAAGGCGCCGCGCACCCGCGAGGGCATCGTCTACCACAATCACATCGAGAACCGCATCTGGGTCGACGCGATCTACATGCTGCCACCGTTTCTCGCCGTGGCTGGCCAGCCCGCCGAGGCGCTGAAGCAGGTCGGCGGCTATCGGCGCATCCTGCAGGACCCGAAGACGCGACTCTACTCGCACATGTGGGATGAGGACCGGCAGGATTTCGAGCGGAAGGCGTTCTGGGGCTCGGGCAACGGTTGGGCGCTCGCCGGCATGACGCGCGTGCTGCGCACGCTCCCGGCGACGATGGCTGGCGAGAAGGCGCAGCTCGTCGACTGGATCCGCGAACTGGTCGACGCCGCGCTGCCGTGGCGCCGTGCCGACGGCCTCTTCCACGACGTGCTCGACGACGCGACCACGTTCGTCGAGACGAACTTCGCCCAGATGCTCGCCTACACGCTCTACCGCGGTGTCGCCGGCGGCTGGATGCCGCAGTCGTACCGCGACACCGCCGAGTCGTTGCGCGCCGCGGCGATCGGCAAGGTCGACGCGTTCGGGGTCGTGCAAGGCGTGTGCGGCGCACCGCACTTCAACAAGGTCGGCACCTCGACCGAGGCGCAGGCCTTCCATCTCCTGATGGAGGCGGCGCGGCGCGACCTGATAGAGGCAAAGAGCTGAGCTTGTCCCCGCGGCCAGCGGGGCAGCGGAAGGCACGGCTCCCCCGATCATCACATCACTCAGGTGCGGATGCGGGATAGGTGAAGTTGGCTGGGGGCAGGGTGAACCTTCCGGGTGAGCTGCGGCTCGGCGTTCTGCCGTGCGGCAGAATCGCCCGACCTCGATCAAGTCGGTTCTGACGTGAGGATTGAGGACGACTCACATCTCCGAAAACACGGTTTGCCGTGGGGCGGGGCGGACTCTAGCGGTTGAGGCATCGTGTCTTCCGCCTCGAACGTTTCCGCCCCTGTCATCACCGCTTTGTTGCACGGACCCGACCGCCGCGGGCTTGTGGCCCAGGTCGCCGGCTGGATCTCGCTGCGCGGCGGCAACATCCTCCACGCCGACCAGCATCGCGACGAGGAGGCGGGCGTGTTCTTCCAGCGCATGGAGTGGGTGCCGGAGGGCGACGCGGCGCTGGAGATGCGCGAGTTCGCCACCTTCGGCGACAGCCTCGGGATGACCACAGACGTGCGCGTGTCGACCGAGCGGGAGAAGATGGTGCTGTTCGTCTCGAAATTCGACCACTGCTTCCATGACCTGCTGCTGCGCTGGAAGGCCGGCGACTTCAACGGCGACTTCGTGGCGGTGGTCTCGAACCATGCCGACCTCGCCGCAGCCACGGCGACCTACGGCCTGCCGTATCACCACATCCCGGTGACGGCCGCGACAAAGGCCGAGGCCGAGACGAAACAGATCGCCCTGTGTCGCGAACTCGGCGCCGATTTGGTCGTGATGGCGCGCTACATGCAGGTGCTTTCGCCCGAGTTCCTGGCTCGCATCGGCTGCCCGGTGATCAACATCCACCACTCGTTCCTGCCGGCCTTCGCGGGCGGCAAGCCCTACCACCAGGCGTACGAGCGCGGCGTGAAGCTCATCGGCGCCACCGCGCACTACGCGACCGCGGTGCTCGACGACGGCCCGATCATTCACCAGGACGTCGCGCGCGTGACGCACCGGCACGGCGTCGAGGATCTCGTGCGCAAGGGCCGCGACCTCGAGCGACTCGTGCTCGCGCAGGCGGTGCGCTGGCACCTCGACCACCGCGTGCTCGTCTACGGGCGCAAGACGGTGGTGTTCGATTGAGGCGGGGCAGGACGGCGGGACTTGGGTTTCGGAGAGAAATCTGGAACTCGCCGTAGACGCGCGCCGGGGCGCGGCCTTGCGGGGAAGCAACACGGCCGAGCCGGTGGAGCGGAGGATGACCACGGATCACACGGATGGGCACGGATGGGCACGGATGATCGGGGGGGGCGATCCGTGGACATCCGTGATATCCGTGGTTTCAGGTTCATGTTGCCTGAGCGGAAATCAGAAACGGCTGACTGTTTGGCTGGGCCGGGGACGGTGGAATCACCGTTTCGTCGAACGGTGCTGCAAAGAGGCGGACTGCGCTCCCGACGACGCCGAGATGCCGCCCATCAGGGGCGCGACGTGGCGCTGCGGCGGGGAGTGCGTGGTGCGGCTTCCGCCGTCTGCCGACGGGCAATTCGGTTCCTGACTTCCGACACTTCATCAACCATTCTGCCGTTACGGTCAGCCGCACGTCACCCCCGTCCGCGATGAACCATCCTGCCAAACCCCATCGTCACCAAACTCCGGAACACCGGGAAGTCGCCCAAGCCTACGGGCTGCGGCTTGTCATCGGAAAAAGCTTACTAATCCTGCTCGCCGGCGTCGCGCTGGCGACGGTCCTCATGCTGGACTCGGTGCGCTCGCCGCTGGCGATCGGCACGATGGTGTTCGGCGGCGCGTGTGTGCTGGCGTTCTTCGTCGGCGATTTCCCGGCGGCGGCGCGGTGCCCGGGTTGTGGCCGGCGGTTGAAGGTGCGCACCCATCAGGATCCGCATCCCCACCGGCGCTGGCGCTACCTGGAGTGCCCGCAGTGTCACCAGACGATCGATCTGGATTCGTGACGCGCGTTCGGGTGCCAGGCGTGTCCGGGCGATAATGCACTTCGGCGCTCCTGCCCTTGTTCCCGGCGGCGCGCGTGCAATCGTGGCCGCACCCCTATGAGCGACGTCTACTGTTTCGGCCATGTCAGTACCGGCGTGATTCTGCGCCTCAAGGACCGCTTCCCCCAGCCCGACGGCTACGGCGAAGTGGTGCAAACCCTCGAGAACCACTCGGGTGAGGCCACCGGCAGCGCGCTGGTGTTGGCGCGCCTCGGGGCGAGCGTCGTGATCGAAGGCAACTGGATTGGCGACACCCCGCAGTGCCGGCGCACGTTGGAGTTTCTGCGCTCGCGCGGCATCGACTGCTCCGGGCTGGTCGTGAAACCGGGCTACCCGGGCGTGACGGAGATCGTCGTTTCCGACGGGGAGACACGCACGGTGTTCGGCCGGTACTGCGACCTGCTCTTCACCACGCCGCAGTGGGAGGCGCCCAGTGCGGAGCGCATCGGCGCGGCGAAGATCGTTTGTGTGGATCCGGCGTTTGGCGACACGACGCTGTTCGTCGCCGGCACGGCCAAGGCGCTGGGCAAGCCGCTCGTCACCTGCGACGCGCGGGCCGACTCGGAGCTCGCGCGTTTGGCGGACGTGGTCGCGGTGTCGGGCGAGATGATGGCACGTGAGTATCCGGCGGTTCTGACCGATCCGGCCGCGCGCGAACGGCTCTTCGACGAGTACCTTGAACGCTGCTCCGGGCTCGTCGTCTTCACGGCCGGCGCGCGTCCGCTCTGGTACGGACGCGGTCGCGGCTCGGCCTTGAAACCGGGGCAGTCGTCGCCGGGGGGGCGGTGCGAGCTGGCGCCGTTTTCCGTCGAGGTGGTCGACAGCGCGGGCGCAGGCGACAGTTTTCGCGGCGGGCTGATCTACGGAATGCTTCAGGGGTGGAGCGACGAGGACACTGTGCGTTTCGCTAGCGCCGTGGGCGCGCTGATCTGCACGACGGCGCCTGGCTGCGTGACCCCGCCGACGCTGGAGCAAGTGCGCGCGTTTCTCGCCGCGCGCGGCGCGCCGCTGCCGGCGGGCCTGTAGGCCGACTTTCCGGTCAAGAGTGTGGAACTCAGCGTAGACGCGCGCCGGGGCACGGCCTTTCAGGGAAGCAACATTGCTGAGCGAGCGGGTCGTAGAGTGACCACGGATTGCCACGGATGGTCGCTGGATGATCCGTGTTCATCCGTGAAATCCGTGGATTCAGATTCATGTTGCTTGAGAGGGAATCAGGAAGGGCACATCGAGAGGTAGGGCGGCTTCTCCGAAACCGCCGGGTCTTTTCCCGAAGTGGTGGAACCATTCTCCCGTGCGGAAGAATCTTCGGCTGATGGCTTCGCCAACGGGCGAAGCCTTGGGAGGTGCCCTGCGGCTGATCGCCTCCGGGACGGTGGGTGTCGGCGCCCGCTGATCGCGGGTGGCGGAAGTGGAGGGATCGATGGATGTGCCCGCGCGCGTTTGCGGCATTGCGCGGGGCGGGGTGGGGCCCTTGTTTCGCGGACGCATGTTGGCCGAGCTTTTCCGTTACTTCACGCTGCGTTGCCCCCCCTGGGCCCGGTTGCTCGGGTTGGCGCGGGAACATGTCGCGATCACGTACCGGCATCGGCGTACGCGGGCGGCGTGGACGCCGCATCTCGATGCCAGCAAGGCCGCGATCCTCGAAGGCGCGGAGCGCTGCGTGCAGCGCCGGCGCGCGCTGGTCATCGGCGCGGGCGACTGCCGGGATGTGCCGGTGGCCGAGCTGGCGGCACGGTTCGACGAGGTGGCTCTGACGGATGTCGTGCTCGGGCCGGAGTTGCGGCGGCTCGCCAAGCGCAGCGGCGGCAAGGTGCGCGCCGAGGTGTGGGACGCCACCGGCGTACTCGGTGATCTGGCACGCGGCTGGCGGAGCCTGACGTGCGTGCAGGTCGAGGCGTTGTTCGCCAGGAGCGACCCGGGCGTGCCGCCCGGCGGCGAGCCGGACCTGGTCGTCTCGGCCAATTGCATCTCGCAGATCGGCATCGTGCCGGTGGACCGGTTTCCCGGTGCGGGTGCGGACGAGAAGTTCCACGACCGCTGCGGCGCGGCGGCGGCGCGGCGGCACCGGCAATGGTTGGCGGCGCGGCCGGGTGTGCGCGTGCTGCTCGGCGACCGCGCGCGGCTCGACATCGCGCCGGACGGACGGGAGCTGAAACGCGAGCCGGTGGCGGGCATGGAGAGCATGCGCAAGCCCGACCGCACCTGGCGCTGGCTGCTCGCGCCGATCCCGGAATGGTGCCCGGACTTCGACCGTGTCCACGAAGTGGGCGCGTGGATCGACGGCCCGGGCCGCGCCCGGTGAGTGCGAGGGGCGCACGCTCCAGACGCGCACAAAAAAAGAGGCCACCTGGTGGTGGCCTCCTTCCGGTTCAGCAAGAACGTCGGTCTATCGGGCCCGATGTTGCCGCCAACGGAGGATCATGGCGCCGACCAATCCCAGTCCGGCGAAAAGCGCGGCGTAGGTCTCAGGTTCGGGGATGACATTGTATCGGAGGTAGGCGGCGGGAGTGCCGACGCTCCAGCCAAAGGCGAAGAGTTCGGTGGTGGCCGGGTCGGGATAGGTTGTGGTGATGCTACCGCCGAAGGAGACGCGGCCACCCTGCGCGGTCGCGAGAACGGAGAGTCCGGCGGCGTTCAGGTCGATGCCCACGAAGTGGTTCACGCCGGTGTTGGCATCGGCCACTCGGACGGATCCGAGCGAGGCTCCGGTCGTAAGCCCGGCAAACGTGAAATCGCTGGCGGCATAGAGATGGAAGGTTGCATCCGGATCAACGGCGGCGGGCGAGGGATTCTGCCAATCGTTCCACACGAAGAGCGTGGCGTCAGTGATTTCGCCCGCTGGCAGGACGAAGCTGAACCAATTGTGGTACTCCAGGTTGTTTGTCCACCCGGCGAACTTGTTGTAGAAATAGTCGTCGTCGAAACCGGTCGCATTGGGCGTGCCGGTTGAGTTGATCCAGCCGGATCCGGTGGCGGTGATTACGGCGGCGAGTGCTGACCCAGAGCTCACGAGGCAGGTCAGAACGATGGCAAGAATGCGTGTTCTCATAAGGAAGTTCCTTCGCTAGGGTTTGCGAAACGAGCAGAGCCCGCGGTCACGCAAGCGGCAATACAATATGTGCACCGGCTGGTGCCTTGTGCGTTGCGTGCTGTCCGGTGGGCCGCGCAGTCCATGCCCTGCTGGAACCCCATCCTCTTCCGTGTCCTGCCGGATCGGCTCCGTGGAGCGCTTACTGCGGCAGCGTGGCCCAGACGAGCCAGGCGGCGAGGGCGAGCAGGGCGAGGCCGAAGGCGCGGGGGAGCCAGTGTTGGGCTCGGCGGAGCTGGGCGGCGACGAGCGGGGCGCGCAGCGCGAGCACGATTAGTGTCCACAGCGTGGCGCCGTGGACGACGATCGCGACCGGCAGCCCGATGCGCCGCGGCAGCGAGGCACCGGCGGGGACGACCTGGGCGAAGAGACCGACGAAGAAGAGAAACGCCTTCGGGTTGGTGAGGTTGCAGATCAGTCCGTCGAGGAAGCCGCGGTGGAAGGGCCCCGAGGCGCCGCGGACGGAACGCACACTTTTTTGTTCCGATCGGAACAAAAAAGTGTGCGTTCCGGAGACCGGCGGAGGGATGGGGGAATCGGCGGTTGGCGGAGTGGGGGGCTCGGCGCGGGCGAGCAGCGAGCGCAGGCCGAGGTACGCGAGATAGGCGGCGCCAGCGAGTTGGACGACACGCATCGCCTGCGGGGGCAGCGAGGCGAAGCCGAGGGAGATCGCGAGCATTTGCACGGCGAGGCCGAGCCCGATGCCGGCGACGGTGCCGAGGCCGCGGGCGGCCGTGGGCCCGAGGCTGTTGCGCAGGATCAGCAGGAAATCGGGGCCCGGGCTGAGCAGACCGAGGGTGAGGACGCCGAACAGGCCGGCGAGCGGGGCGAGGTCAGTCATCCTTGGGCGGATTCAGGACCATGTGGCTGTCGACCTTGCCGGGCTGGAGCGGAGAGGGTTCGTCCCTGAGCCACGCGGCGTGCCCATCGGAGTAGTACGGCGAGAGCGGGTTGGCGGACTGGCCACCGGGCAACTGGATCAAGCTGCCGGCTTCCCAGCCGGGCTGGACGACCAGGCGGACCGACGCACCGAAGGTCGCGGACTGGGCGCGCACGACGAGCGGATCGCCGGGCAGCGGGGCGGAGGCCATGTCGAGGAAGAGGCCGAGGCCGGGGAGCGTACGGCTGAGCGGGTGCCGCATCGCGAGGTGGTTGGTTTTGCCGAGCGTGTGTTGTGCGAGTTTCCCGGGGCCTCCGGCGGCGACGATCGTGGAGTCGGCGGCGGTGAGGAGCAGCGTGCGCCAACCGGCGGCGCCGTCCGGGTGCCAGCCGGCGGGCTGCTGCGAGGCGAGTGAAAAGACGATACGGTCGAGCGGGAGCGTGGCGGAATCGAAGGCGGGCTGTGCGGCGCGGCAGCGGTCGAAGACGAGGCGATCGGCCTCGCGGAGGACCGCGGCGCGGAAATCGCGGACGAGGCGGTAGCCGGCGGAGTCGGGGACGGCTTGGCCGCCCCAGTTTTCGGCGAGCTGGCGCAACTCGGCGCGGGCGGGATGAGCGGTGGTGGCGGAGGCGTCGAGGGTGGCGAGGAGGAGCTGTTGCCAGCGTTCGAGGTAGAGTCCGCGGACGTCGAGCTGGAGCTCGAGAAGCGCGGCGGGGGAGAGCTCTTTGAGGGCGGCGAGGCGGTCGCGGATCTGCCGGGCGCGGGCGCCGAGTTGGTGGCCACCGTTGCCGAGCAGGGCGAGATCGGCGCCGCCGACCATACGGTTGTCGGCCGACCAGATGCGGCCGGAGGGCGGGTTGTAGATGAGCGGATACTGGTCGATCGGCAGCGGGCCGTCCCAGCGGGCGGTGCCGTCGGCCCAGGAGGTGGGCGTGGCGCCGTCGAAGCCGACGCGTCGCGGGAGCGGGCCGGTGACGCTCCAGCCGATGTTGCCGTCGCTGTCGGCGACGATGAGGTTGAGCTGTGGCATGCCGGACTTCTTGGCGAAGGCGAGGGCGGCGCGGGCGGAGTTGACGGACTCGAGGGCCGAGAGCTGGAGATCGTAGGCGGAGGCCTCGGCCATCGCCCAACGCAGTGCGACGGGGCGGCCGCGGTGATCGGCGCCGACGACGGGGCCCCAGATCGTCGAGTCGAAGGTGAAGGTCTCGGGCGCGGCGGCGCGGACGGCGATCGTCTCGGTGCAGGTCTCGAGTTCGCGCCAGCCGTCGGGCGTGCGGTAGCGGCGGAGGTTGGCCGGATCGGTTTCGAGGACGACGAGGTCGGCGGTGTCGGCGGCGGCGGCGGTGAAGCCCCATGCGAGGGCGCCGTTGCTGCCGGCGACGAGGAGGGGCAGGCCGGGGAGGGTGATGCCGTCGAGGTTGCGGATGTGGCGCGGGTCGGTGCGCCAGACCATCTCGGTGCGATACCAGAGGTTGGGCACCGCGAGGGGGAGGTTGATCGTGTTGGCGAGGAGGGCGAGTGGGCGCACGCCGCGCATCCCGTGGATGGCGACGGCGTTGCCGCCGGGGGCCTCGTCGGGGCCGTAGCGAAGCGGTGCGCTCCACGCGGCGAAGAAACGGGATGCGAAGTCATCGTTGCCCGCCTGTTTGGGGGCAGGTGCGGGCGCGGCCTCGGGGTTGGGCAGTTGGGCGGCGGGTCGGGCCGGGAGCTCCGCCGTGAGGAATTCCGGGGCGGCGGGGAGCGCGGGGGCGGAGAGTTGGGAGCCGTCGAGGGCGGCGTCGAAGTCGTCGGCCGCGGAGAGCAGGAACTCGGCGGTGGCGGGCGCGAAGAGGTCGCGCACGACCGCGCGGGAGAGCTCGGGCGCGCCGTCGGTGCGTTGGGTGGCCAACGCCATGGCGGCGAGCACGAGCAGGGAGTCCTCCGCCTGCCAGCGCGCGGGCCGGGTGCGGAGCAGCGCGTATTCGAACGGCGCGGTGGCGAGTTCGGCGAGGCCCGCGTTCACCCCGAGCGTGTAGTCTTCGATGATTTCGCGCTGGGGCTCGGGCAACCGCTCGACGGCGGCGCGGGCCACGGCGCGGAGGCGGTGTCGGCGATGGGTGCGATCCACCGGAAGGGCTGCGGGCCCGAAGAGTTCGGCGAGTTCCCCCGCACCGATGCGGCGCAGGCAGTCCATCTGGAAGAAGCGGTCCTGGGCGTGGGCGAAGCCGAGCAGCTTGGCGGCATCGCGGCGGCTGTTGGCGCTGATGCGGACGGCGCCATCGCGATCACGCTGGATCGCGGAGATGCCGGCGAGGCCGGGAAACGTGAGGCGCCCGCCGCGGTCGGGCAGGCTGCGGAAGAGGGGCACGAAGACGAAGAGACCGACGACCAGCAGGCCGAAGGCGAGGAGGGAGACGGTCAGGCGCAACCAGCGGGGAAACATGGGGAGGCGAAGGGAGGGATGGAGACAGGGCGGCGAGAGGCCGTTTTGGACGGAGGATGGGGCGCCAAACGCGGTTGGTCAACCGCGGCGGTTGGGATCAAGGATTTTCAAGTATCTGATGGATAAGGTCTAACGTTCAAGTCCCTGGCGGTTTCGGACGGGTTCCCTCGGAAGCGCCGAGGGGGCGATTACAATAAAATACGCAACTGCCTGATGCCGGATCACTAGCGAGCGGATACAAAAGGGCCACGTGCCTGAGCTTGCGGGGACCCTAGTCTTGTCCCCGCCATGTGCACCTCCCTGCATTTTCACCGCTCCTCGGACGAGTCCGACCATGCGGTGTTGATTCGTGAAATGTTGGCGCTCGATCGTGAGCTCTACCTCACCGCGACCGAGGAGGATCTGGGTGGGCAGGACTACTGGCGTGAGCGTTTCGAGCGTTGCCCGGAGTCGCTCAGTCTCGCCCGGCAGCGCGATGGGCGGCTGGCCGGGTACTACCAGTTTCTGCCGATCACGGCGGCGTTCCGCGACGAGGTGCTTGCGGGCCGGGCGCACGATGGACGGATCCCGCTCGAGGCGATCGTGCCCTACCGCGAGCCGGCGCAACCGTATCATCTGTACCTGTGCTCGATGGCGGTGCGGCCCGAATGGCACCGACGCGGCGTGGCGAGCCGGCTGTATCGCGAGGAGGTCGCCTTCCAGCACACCCTGGCGCTGCGCGGACACCGGGCGAGTTCGCTGCTGAGCGTCGTCTGGTCGCCCTGCGGGGCGAAGTTCTTCGAGCGGATCAAGCTGCCGCGGGTGGGCCACGATGCCTGCGGCCGACCGATCCACCAGCGGTTGTTGCTCGACGGGGAATTGCCGGAGCTGCCGCTGCCGCGGGTGGTGCCCCCGGCGGCCGAACCGGCTTTGGCGGTGGCGGCCTGAGCTGGCCGCGGCTGACGCGGGTGGTCCGCGGAGTCAGCCCCGGCCTGCCTTTCCGGCGTGCCGAGGCGGCGACGTTACAGGTTCACATCCGGCAGGGTCTTGAGCAGACGGGTGGAGAGCTGTCGCAGTTCTGCGTCGGTGATCGGATCGCGGGAAGTGGTGCGACCGGACCAAAGGATTGCGCCATCGCTCGAATCGACGAGGAAGGCCCCCGCGGCGGTCACCCGTGCCCGGGCGGACGTCTTGCTGGGGAGGTTCTCCTGCAAATGGACGAACAACAGCAGCCGTGGCCCGTTCGGGTGGAGGTAGGAGATGGGGCGGGCGGTGGAGGGCGCTGCGCCACCGGTGGCGATCGTCTGGGCGATCCGTCCAGCCAGCAGCCCTCCCTCGCTGGTGGGCGGCACGGACTCGGCGCCGCGCACATCGTACCCTTTGGGGCGCAGGAGATCGCGTAGCGCGAGGGCGAGTGCTCCGGCATGGGCTGTGCCGCCCTGGGGCCGGGCGTCGTCGTTGCCGACGTAGATGTAGAGCAGTTGCGTGCGCGCGGTGCGCTCCTGCAGCAGCGCGAGGTTGGGCCCGAGCGTCGCTTCGGCGGTGGAAGCGTAGCGGACGGATTGGGCGCAGCCGGCCAGTCCCACGGCGAGCACGATGCCGAATGCGGTTGGGCGGACGCAGCGTGGAAAGCGCATCGGCGGCAGGCTGGACGGATGTTGTGGCGTCGCAAACGTGAAAAGTGCTGCGCAGCCGGGGAACCCGGGCCAACTTGGGCCGGTCCGCCCCGCCATGCGCATCGCCGTGATCTCCGACTCCCACGACCGCCTGCCCGCCGGCTTGGCGGGGCGGCTGCGTGGAGCAACGGAGATCTGGCACCTGGGGGATGTCTGCCTGCCGGGCACCCTCGCGCCGCTCGAGGAGCTGGCGGTGCCGCTGCGGATCGTGCGCGGCAACTGCGATTGGGCGAGCCACTGGCCGGAGGTGTTGACGCTCGAGCGCGGCGGCACCCGGTTCCATCTGGTCCACATCCCGCCGCTGCGGCCCCCGGCTGGGGCGACGGCGATCCTGCACGGGCACACCCATGTGCCGCGCGACGAGGTCGACCCGCACGGGGTGCGCTGGCTCAACCCCGGCTGCCTCGCGCACGCCCACCGCGGCGCGCCGGCGAGTTTCGCGTGGCTGGAATTTGGTGACAACGGCGGCTGGACCTGGAGGCTGGAGCTGCTCTGACCGGCCCGGCGGGCGGCGCCGCCCGGCGCGTTTTCGGCTTTTCGTGCGCGCCGCGTGGCGGCAAGACGATGGCGCGTGCCCACGACCGAACAACAATGGTTCGATTTCGCCCCGGCCGCGCCCGCGGCGGCGGAGCCGGCCCCGGCGCCGCTGCTGGTGGCGCCGCGACCGGCGCCGGCCGGCGACAGCCTCGCGCTCGACGAGGCCGGCGAGGTCGCGGTGCGGCGCAGCGCGAAGGCCACCCGCTACCGGCTGAGCGTCGGCCGCGACGGCACCGCCGTGTTGACGATCCCGATGCGCGGCTCGGAGCGGCAGGCCCGGCAGTTCCTCGCGAGCCAGCGCGACTGGCTCGCACGCACGCGCCGCCGGCTGGCGGCGCTGCCGCGCAGCGCCGCGGTGTGGACGATCGGCACGAGCGTGCTCTGGCGCGGGCAATGGCGCCCGATCGACCGGGCGGCGGAGAGCACGCCGCACGTGGCGCTGGGCGAGGAAAGGTTCCGGGTGCGCGGGCATGAGGGCGACCTGCGGCCCACGCTCGAGGCGCATTTCCGGCGGCTCGCGCGCATCGAGCTGCCGCCCCGCACCTGGGAGCTGGCGGCGGTGACGGGGGTGGAGGTGCGCGAGGTGGTGGTGCGCGACCAGCGCACGCGCTGGGGCTCGTGCTCCGCGTCGGGCACGATCTCGTTGAACTGGCGGCTGGTGCAGGCGCCGGCCTTCGCGGCCGACTACATCGTGCTGCACGAGCTGATGCACCTGCGGGAGATGAACCACTCCGAACGCTTCTGGGCGCTGGTCGAGGCCGTGTGCCCGCGCTGGCGGGAGGCGGAGCGCTGGCTCAAGAACCACGGCGGCGCGCTGGGCCTGTAGCGCGGGACCGCGGGAGGCGGGCCGCGGTCAGCGGGCGAGGTCGCGCTGGCTGAGCACGCGGTGGCCGCTGATCGAGAGCGACTGGGCGGCGAGCTCGCGGTCCTCGACGTGCAGCACCAAACCGTATTTGCCATTTGGGCGCACGAGGAACGGATAGAGGTAGTGGATGTTCACCTCGGCCTCCAGCAGCGCGGCGAGGACCCCGGCGAGGCCGGCCTCGCTGTCGAGCTCGAGGCCGAGCACCTCGTTCTCGTTGGCGTAGTAGCCGAGGCGGCGGAGGAGGTCGTAGGTCCGGTCGGGATCGTCGACGACCAGGCGCACGATGGACGACTCGGTGACATCGACGACGGCCATGGCGAGCACATGGATGTTCTGCCCGGCAAGGAGGACGACGAGGTCGTGGAGGGAGCCGCACTTGTTCTCGACGTAGAGCGTGAACTGGCGGACGGGGTCGCCGGTGTTGGGGGTGCTGGTGTTCGCGGGCGAGGACATGGGCGGCGGCGGGGCGGAGGCTGATAGCGATGCGCAGGAAGGGGGCCGGGTCAATTCCGGCGGGCCGCCGGGGCGGCACCGCTGCGGGAGTGCTGCGGTGCGTCCCCGCACGCTGTGCGGGGACGCGAGGGCCGACTATTTCACCTGCAACTCGAAGGCGTTGCCGTTGGCGAGGAGGGCGTAGCCGCCCGGCGGCAGCGCGACGTTGGCGACGAGGAGGGTGATCTCCGTCTCGGGCTCGGTGAGCGTGGCGGCGACGCGGCTGGCGAGGAAACCGGCGATCTCGGGGGTGACGCGGAAAAGGTCGGCGATGCGCTTGCCGCCGATGAGCGTCTTGCGCGTGGGCGCCAGCTCCACGGCCGGGTAGTCGCGGAGTGTATCCGGATACTTCTCGAGCAACTCGGCGGAGGGCGGAGTCACGGGTCCGACGTAGACGACCACGAGCGGAGCGCCCTGCGGGATCGACGGCACCGGCTCCTTCCCGTCGAAGACGAGCTCGGCGATCTTGACGGGGCCGGCCTTGCCGCCGGTGACCTTCGCGAGGCGGGCGTTGGCGGAGTTGACGGGGTGGCCGTTGTTGGGGGGCAGGGGGCGCCACGCGTCGCCGACGAGGGCGTAGGCGACGCCGGCGGTCGGCCACGCGGGCAGTTCGGCGGGCGCGGCGGGGCCGAGATTGAAGGCGAGCGTCCAGTCGGGGTCGTGTTCGATCGCGCCCTCGATGGCGCGCTCACCCACGCCGAGGGTCAGCGTGTATTTGGCGTTCCGTACAAGGAACGGCACCCGCAGGTCGTCGTCGGTGTCGGGGCGGCCGCCGGTGCCGGCGAGCTGGAGCCTCCGGGTCGTGGTGTCGACCGGGCCGGAGAGCCGCAGGTGCACGCCCTGGCGTTGGCGCGACTCGACGAGGGCGGCGACGGTGCCGTCGTCGTCGACGCGGGTGAAGCGCAGGCGGATCGGCGTGGTGAACCCGTCGCGATGCCGGGCGGTGCCGTCGTAGGCGGCGCCGCGTTTGACGACGGCGAGGATGCCGGCCTCGGCGGACTGGCGGGCGGCCACGAGTTGGCCGAACTCGGCGTCGCTGATCCGGGTGAACGAGTAGCTGAAGGAGTCGTCGGCGCCGGTGAGCGTCGCGCCGTCGAGGGCGAAGGCGGGGGCGAGATCCATGGCGAAGCCGGTGACGGAGGCCGGATCGGCCTTGGCGACCCGGCGCCGGGCTTCGGAACTGAGGCGGATCGGCCGGTCGCCGGTGCGGTGCGGATTGGCGGCCGCGAAGCCGCGGAAGAGCCGGATGCGGCCGGGCTGGGCGGCGAGCTCGAGCTCGGCCTCGAGCCGGGCGCCGCCGTTGTCCTGCCGGGTGAAACGGAGAAACGCAGGGGCGGGAGTGCCGCCGGAGCCGGCGGCGACAGTGCCGTGGTAGGTGGTGCCGGGGCGGGTGGCGGCGAGGACGGCCTCGTGGGCGGCCGCGAGCTCGGCGCGCGTGCGTTCGAGATCTCCGGAGGCGACGCGGGTGAATGTGTATTGATGGGTCGGGGATTGGCCGGCGAGGCGACCCTCGGCGTCGAGGCTGAGTTCGACCGTCCAGGACTCGCGGAGGGAGAGCAGCGGGCCGGCCTCGGGGACGGCCTGGCTGCTGCGGGTGGCGAGCGGGAGGCGGAGGACGGAGAAATCCTCGTCGGTCTCCCAGGTGGCGGAGAACACGCGGGTGTCGGTCCAGTTGCCCTGGTTGCGCAGGAGGGCGGTGACCTGCCGGGCGGCGGGTTTCGCGGTGGCGATCTCGAGGACGAGGCCGGGAGCCGGTTCGCCACCGGCGAGCGGCTCGGCGTGGCCGAGAAAGAGGTTGCCGGGCTGGAGGGCGACGAGGAAGGCGGTCTGCCGGGCGTCGCGTTCCTGGCGGAGTTGCTCGGCAACCTGGGCGCGGGCGGCGGCAAGTCTCTCGGCGAAGGCGAGGCGGGCGGCGACGAGCTGCTCGAGCGTGGCCGGGAAGGTCGGGTCGTTGGTGACGAGCGCGTTCCCGGGTTGGCCGGAGCGGAGCTTGCCGAGCGGAAGCGCGGGCACGTATTCGCCCGGGGATGCCTCGAGCACCCACCCTTCGGCGCCGCGGGTGGCGGTGAGCTGCCCGGTGGCGGCGAGCGTGGTGCCGCCGGCGGCGGTGCGCTCGAGCAGGACGAGACCGAGCGGGTCGGCGGGTGGCGCGCCGAGCGAGGCGAGCTCGACGAGGCGTGTGCCGGCGGGGGTGGCGAGTTCCTCGCTCAGGGCGGCGAGCCGGTCGAGGCTGTCGGCGAAGCGTTCGCGCAGTGTCTCCTCCGTGTCACGACGGACGAAGAGGTCGCCGGTGAGCGCGCCTTGGGCGGAGAAGCGGAGGGTGCGCTCCTGCTCGGTCGCGGAGACCGGCTCGAGGGCGACCGCGGTGAAGCGGATCCGGCCGGCGCCGAGTTGTTCGTCGAGCGCGGCGAGGACGGTGCTCTCGCCGAGGCGGTCGCGGAGATACTGCCAAGTCCACAAGCCGGCGCCGACGAGGACCACGAGCGCGAGGCTGCCGACGATCGCGAGTTTGGCGCCGCGGCCGAGGGGGCGGCGCGGCGGACGCGGCGCCGGCGGTGGCGCCGGCGGCGGGGGAACCGGAGCGACGGGGGGCGGCGGTGGGGGCACCACGGTGGCCGTCGGGGTTGCGCGTGGCGGTGGGGGCGGCGGGACCGCCGGGGCGGAGGGGGAAGGCGGAGGCGCCGGCCGCTTGGCGGCAGGAGGGACGGTTGGTCCCGGAGGCGCGGGCACTGCTGGCGGTGGAGGCGGCGGGACGGACGCGGCGGGCTTGGGCGCTGGCGGCGGCGGAATCGATACGGCTGCCGTGGCGGGTTTCGCTGCCGGCGCGGGGGGCGGCGGTGGGGGAGTGCTGGTCGGCCGCGGGGCCGGTGGCGGCGGTGGAGTGCTCCGTGCCGCCGGTGCGGGCGGGGGCGCAGGAGGGGCGGCCGGCGTAGTGGGTTTCCCACCTGATGCCGGAGGTGGCGGAGGCGGCAGGGTGGGCGCGCCGGAAGGACGTGTTGGCGGGGGTGTAGCAGGCGGCGCCGAAGGCGGGGGCGGGGGCAGAGCGCCTGCGGTGGGCTTGGTCGCAGGCGGCGGCGGAACGGGCACGGCCGGCGCGGCGGGCTTCGCGGCCGGGGCCGGCGGTGGCGGAGGCGGCGGGGTGGCGGAACCGGGCGGTTGCGGTGGTGGCGGATGGGGAGGAGGCGGTTGGCTCATGCCGGCGGTGCGTTCCGAGATGGAGGACAGAGGCGAAAGAGAACCCCTCCGGGGCGGGGCCGCGGAGGGGTGGGAGACTTCTCAGCGGGCGAGGCGGTCGAGCTTGCGCGGGATTCCGAGGACGGCGCGCAGGAGGTCGAGGTGCAGGTAGAGCACGAGGAAGCCGAGGTAGGCGAAGACGGGGAGCAGGCAGGCGATCACGAGGAGCGCCGCGCCGCCGGCCCCGGCGAGCATCCCGGCCACCGGAAGCTGGCGCAGGGAGGCGGTGATGGTCGCGGAAGCGTCGGCGTTGAAGAACGAGACGCCGATCGCAAGCGTGCCGCCGAGGGCGAGCAGGGCGAAGAGCGCAGGCTGCACCACCAGCGAGGCTTTGCCGAAGAACGAGGCCAGGCCGATGGCTTCCTCGCCCGCGCTGGCTTCCTCGATGTGGAGGTTGCACAGGCCGGGGTTGAGGGCGATGCCGGCGCCGAAGAGCAGCACAGCGGCGCTGATCACCCCGGGGATGAGGGGGGTGATGCTGACGAACGCGATGCTGCCGAAGACTCCGCCCACCACCGCGCTGAAGGCGCCGACGAGCAGGATGAGCGCGAGGCAATCGAGGAAGGCGGCGGAGCCGATGCGGCTCGGGTTGTTCTTCACCAGCGCCTCATTGGCGGTGAAGAAGCGGGCGGCGACGTATTGGAGAACGGCGACGGCGCCGGCGACGACGATGCCGCTGCCGAGCGCGGTGACGATGGAGTTGAAGGTGCCGCCGCGGATGCCGCCGACGAGGGATTGCACGAGCCCGAGGGCGGCTCCGACCACGACGACGATGATGCCGCCGCCGGCGAAGAAGGAGAGGATGCCGCGCAGCAACTTCTCGGTGAGGATCAAACGCATGAGCCGTAGCAATACATCGACCAGTGTCGCCAGCAGGGTGCTCACCTGTTCGAGGATGCCGACCTTCGGGCCGGAGGGGGCGTCGGGCTGGGCCGCGGCGGCCGGAGCGGGCTCGGGGGCTGGGGCGGGTTGGGGAGCCGGAGCCGCGGATACGGGCGCAGCTTGGGCGGGGGCGGGGGCCGGAGTGGGCGCGGGTGCCGGCTTCGCCGCGGTGGGGGCGGCTTGGGGAGCGGCGGCCGGGGGTGGGGTTGCCGGAGCGGGGGCCGCTTGCACGGGTGCCGCGGCCGGGGTGGGGGTGGGTTGAACGGCTGGCGCCGGGGCCGGTTTCGCCGGAGCGGCGGCTTCGGGCGCCGGGGCCGGCTTCGCGGGCGCTGGGGCGGGCGGCGGCACCGCGGGTGCGGCCGGCGCCGGGGTGGGGGCGAGCGAGGCGAGGAGCGCCGCGTAGCTCACCCACTGGGTGGCGCCCTCGGGGATGACGAAGGATTGGGGGGTGAGCGTGCCCTGGGCGGCGAGCTGCTTGAGCTGCTCGAGTTCGACGGGGCCGGCGGGTTTGTTCTGGGCGTCGGTGTAGTAGTATTTCATCGCACGAGGAAGGTTGTGTTCGGGGCGGGGCGACGGCTGCGGCCGGTGGGGCGGCGCAGGCGTGGCAGGCCCGAAGCATGACGGGGCGCGGGGCGGAGTCCATCCGGTTTGCCGCCCCGGCGGGAGTATTTGCGAAGCTCGAACAAACCGGCGGGCCGAGGCCCGGCCCCGGGGGCGGAAGGCGGCGAAAAAGCGGACGGCGGGCCCGGTGGGGCCCGCCGTCTTCGAAGTCGGGTGCGATCCGGGCGGCGCGCGGCCGCGGGCGGGTCACTTCCAGCTGAGGAGGAACTTGGTGTAGTAGGTCGTATCGAGCTTCTTCTTGCCGACTTGGGGCTCGCTGACGTAGTCGTTGGCCACGCCGATGCGGATCTTCCACTGCGTGGAGGCCAGGGGCAGCTCGAGGTGGGAGTCGTGCTGGATGCGGTAGTTGGCGAAGTCCTCGAGGGAGGGCAGGAAGGTGATCTTGTTGCCGAGCTTCCAGGTCTTGGCCGTGTACGAATGGATCAGCCCGAGATCGAGGGCGGGGGTGCTGATGTTCTCGCCCACATCGTAGGCTTCGTAGCGGTAGGCGATACCGGCGCGGAACGTGAGTTCCTGGTTCGACTCGCGGATGACCGCGTAGCCGAGACCGGCGGCGGTGTTGGAGTAGAAGTCGAGCTCCTTGATCTTGTCGGTGCCGATCTCCTCGCGCACGTACCAGGAGGCGCGGGGCGAGAAGAAGGCGGAGTAGTCGACGCCGGCCTTGGCGTTGTCGGCGGAGGTCTCGTCTTCGAGTTCGGCGCGGGAATAGGCGGCGTAGAAGGCGAGCTTGTCGTTCGGACCGGCGAGGGTGGCGGCGAAGCCGACGGAAGTGGCGAGGCTGTCGGTGTTGCCCTGGGTGCCGACGACATCGACGGAGGCCTCGAAGGCCCACGCGCGTTTGGCGGCCGCGGCGGCCTTGGCCTCCGGGCTGTCGGCCGGATCGGTCCAGACGGCTTCAACGGCGTCGACGCTGCCGGTGCCCCAGGCGCCGGGGCCGGCGACGCGGACCTCACCGCCTGCGGCGGTCGAGACCGCGCCCTGGATCGTGTTGCCTCCGGTATAGCGAAGGTAGACCGGCGCATCGGTGCTGAGGGTGGCGACGCTGGACTGCTGGATCTTCAGCACCCCGGCAAAGGCGGTCTCGATCTCGACCACGCCGCCGCTGACGCGGAGGACCTTGCCCTGGATGGTGGAGCCG
>DAOOFR010000004.1:0-44191 GCA_035415285.1 Opitutaceae bacterium | reverse complement strand
GCCCGATCCGGCTGGAGGGTTCCTGCGTCGGCCGGAGCGCAGCGGCCCGCAGTCGCCCGCCCGGCGACCCGCGCGCTGTCCTTCCTCAATGCCGGTCCGCCGCACAGGGGAGGCGCCACCCCACTCGTCGCCAATCCGCGCGAAAGCCCCTCCGGCTGGAGCGTCGCTCCACGTCGGGAAGCGCACCAGTCGCGGCGGCGCGCGCCTCACGAAGCCTCGGCGCGGAGATCCCTGCGGCGGCGCGGGCCGCGGGACAAGTGCGTGAAGGACTCCGCCGCGCACCGGGATTGAATCGGTAGGTCGCCCAACCCCGACACCCATCGGCCATGAAACGTACTCGTCGTGTCCAGCTCGCCTTGTTTGGCATCGCCATGGCCGTTTGCGCGGCCGGTCAGTCCTCGGCGCACCCTCGCGTGGCGCTCGTCTTCGACGACGGTCCGCTCCCCGGGCAAACGGAAGGTTTCCTCGCGGTTCTGGCAGGTGAGCAGGTGCGCGCCACCTTCTCGCACGTCGGCCAGAATGTGGTCGCCCATCCCGAACTGAGCCGCGCCGTGGTCGCCGCCGGCCACGAGATCAACAACCACACCTACACCCATCCGCATTTTCTCACCCTGAGCGATGCGGCCATCCGCCAGGAGGTGCGGGACACGCAGGCCGCGATCCGTGCCGCAACCGGCCAATCGCCGCGCTGGTTCTGGGGCGCCTACAGCGACTGGGACGCGCGCATCGCCGCCGCGGTGAACGCGGCCGGGATGACGCCGTTCCCCTCGAGCAGGTTCAATTACCTCTCGAGCGAGGACTGGAGGCCCGAGACATCGGCCGACGCCATCCTGCGCAACGCCACCAGCAACATCCGGGATCGCACGCTCATCCTCTGCCACGAGTGGCGCGCCGAGACGCTGGCCATGCTGCCCGCGATCATCGCCGAGCTGAAGCGGCAGGGCTGCGTGTTCGTCACATTCAGCGAACTGGAGGCGCTGACCGTCGCCCCCGAGGCCATCACCCGGCAGAGCGCCATCGCCGGTCCCAACATTTCAATCACCGCACCTGCCGCCACCGGCTCGCTGCAATGGCGGATCTCCACCGACCACGGGCGCACCTGGACCAACCTGACCGAGAGCACCACCTACCGCGGAGTGAGCACCAACACCCTGAGCGTCACCGGGGTTACCGCCGCCCAGAACGCCGCGCACTACCTGCTCGTGGCGACGAGCAACGGCACGACCTCCTACCCGAGCCTCGCCAAGCTCTCCGTGCTGGCGGACACCCTGCCCTATCCCACCGCAATCGCGGCGGACACCGCGGGCAACCTCTACGCCGCCGATGCCGCCACCGACACGATCAAGAAGATCGATCTCGCCTCGGTCGTCTCCGGCTTCGCGGGCACCTCCGGTCAGTCCGGCTCGGCCGATGGCACCGGCGCCGCCGCGCGCTTCAACGATCCGAGCGGAGGGGTCGCGACGACAACCGGCACAATCATCATCGCCGATACGGGCAACGCCACGCTTCGCGCGATCACGAGCGCCGGCGCCGTGTCCACTCTCGCCGGGTCGTCGACCCAGCGCGGCAACACCGATGGTCCCGGCTCCACCGCCACGTTCTCCTCGCCGAAAGGCATCGCCCAGGACACCGCAGGCAATCTCTACGTCGCGGACTCGCTGAACCACACCATCCGGAAGATCTCGCCCGAAGGGGCCGTTTCGACCCTCGCGGGCACCGCCGGCTCCTCCGGCAGCAGCGACGGGATCGGCGGGACCGCACGCTTCAACCGCCCCACCGGCGTCGAGGTCGACGCGAACGGATACGTCTACGTGGCCGACACCACCAACAATCTGATCCGCAAGATCGCTCCCGACGGGACGGTTACCACCTTGGCGGGCCTCGTCGGCGTCAGCGGCACGCAGGACGGCGCCGGGGCGGACGCGCTGTTCAACCAACCCGGCGGCCTGGCCCTGGATGGCGGGAGCAACCTTTTCGTGGCCGATACGGGCAACTCCACCATCCGGCGCATCACGCCGGCCGGCGTCGTGAGCACCTTGGCCGGATTGCCGGGCATCGCGGGGCTCAAGGACGGTGTGGGCGCGGATGCCTGGTTCAACCAACCGCTCGATCTCTGCCTCGGTGCCGACGGCGCCCTTTACGTGGCCGACACCGGCAACGCGGCCATCCGTCGCGTCGGACTGGATGGGACGGTGACAACGCTCGCCTTGTCGGCGCTCGCGCTCAGCGAGCCGACGACGCCGACTCCGCCCGAGCCCCCCAGCCAGCCGCCCACCACGCCGCCGACGCCCACCACACCCACCACGCCGACCGGAAGTGGCGGCGGTGGCGGCGGTGCCATTGGGTTCGGCTTCCTTGCCCTGCTCGGAGCGGCGTGGCTCGCCCGCGGCGTGGCCCGCCGAACTTGTTGAGGCCGGCCGACGAGGAATCGGGCCGAGACCGCCGGCCCATGTCGCCCGCGCAACAGGCGCGGACCCGACCGACCATCCACTATCCGTACCGACAAACTCGACCCGCCGCCACGTCTCGCCCGTTGAGGATCGGTGCCTGTCGGATGACTTCCGGCGCGCAATCCGGAGCGCCTTGGTATTCGCACCCCTGTTGCAACCGGTGAGCGGTGCACGCGGAATCGAACCCGTTGAGCCGAACAACATGCCCCGCGTCCAGGGCGGACGCGGGGCGTAGTCTTCGGGCGAGCGGCACGGCCGGCTGGTTGCGTCGCTCCCGAGCTCCACAACCAGCCCGGCATACCTCCGCCGACCGGCTGGCCTATTTCTGCTCCCCTGTGGGGATGTCGGTGGCCGGCGCGGCGGCGTCCGCCGCTTTGGCCGCCATCGCCTTCGCGAACTGTTGCTCCGCCACCTGCTTCACCTGGTCCACCATGGCCTGCTGCTCGGGTGAGAGTTTGAGCTTCGCCAACTCGGCCACGATCTTGAGGGCTTCGGCATACTTGTTCTGCCCGGTCAGATTCTTGGCGGAAGCGATCAGTTTCTCGACCTGTCCCGGCTGTTGCAGCACGGAGAACGCCTGCTGGGCGAGGGAGGCGGTCGCCGTATTCGCCTCGGCGGCCTTCGTCGTCGCCACCTGTTCCACGTCGGCCTGAAGTTGCTGGGCCGCCACTTTCGCGTCCGCCGCCGCCTGAGTCACCGTTCTCTCGGCTTCCGCCAGTTTGGCTGCCGCCTTCTCGGCTTCCGCCATCCGCAGGGCCTCGGCCTCCTTTGCGGCCAGCGCCACCTTCTCCGCCTCCTCCTTGAGTTGGGCCTCGGCGGCCTTCGCCATCTCGACCGCCTTGTCCAGTTCGGCCTTGCGGGCCGCCTCAGCTGCGGTCTTGGCCTCGGTGGCGGCCTCGCTTGTTGGAGCCGGGGTCGTGGTGGCCGCAGGCGGGGCGGCGGTTTCGGTCTTCCCGCATCCGGCGGCGAGCACCAACGCGCTGGCGAGCGCCAGCCATGAGATCGTGTTCCTGGTTTTCATCGTTGTGTATTCTTTTTTCGTTTCGATCGCGGATTCACGGAATCCAATTCTCCGGGTTCGTACCGATGGGACGAGTCCCCCACCCGATCGAGGCGTTTCGGGTTTGCCCGAACGCGCAAGGCTAGGCCTCCGGAGGTTTTCCGCAAACGTGCCCGGGCCACGGGCCCTGTCGTGCGCCCTCAAGCCCATGGCGAGGGCCCGCACTCCGCGGGTGCGGCTCGGCCGTTGCCTCGGGCCGAGGCAGTCGGCCGAGCCCCCACCTGCACGAAGGCAAAAAAGCGCGCGCCGGAGTGGCGCGCGCTTGGGAGGGAAAGCCGGCCCCGCTCAGCGGTGCAGCGCGATCTCGAGCAACTCGTCGACGCTCGTGTCGGCGACGCACTGGTAGCGGTCGCTGGCGCCGTAGTAGAGTTTGATCGAGCCGTCGGGCTCGACGACATGCGAGGAGGCGAAGACGCAGTTGGGCGTGTGCCCGGCATTCTCGTACGGCTCCTCGGGCGTGAGGATGCACTCGTCGCCCACACGGATGAGCTTCGAGGGGTCGTCGATATCGGCCAGCGCCACGCCGGCGTGGTAGAGGAACTCGTACTCGCACACCACGGAAACCGCGTGGAAGATGATCAGCCAGCCGGCCTTCGTGCGGATCGGCGTGCCGCAGGGACCGATCTTGCCCCAGCCGAACGAGCAGCGGCCCTTGTCCATGAGCAGGCTGGACTGGCCCCAGAACTTCAGGTCGGGCGAGCGCGTGACCCAGATCTCGCCGAGGGCGTTGGGGCGCTCGAGCGCGGTGTAGAGGCCGCCGACCTTCTCGGGGAAGAGCACGGTGTTGCGGAAACCGGTGCCGGTGATGAAGCCCTCCCACTTGAAGGTCTTCATGTCCTTCGACGTCATGTGGCCCATGCGGGCGTCGGACCCGTGGCAGCAGAACGTCATGTGGTAGGTGTCGCCGATCTTGGTCAGGCGCGGGTCGTACTGCACGCGGGCATACTTGCGGTACTCCGGATCGTCGGGCATCGGGATGACGTTGCCGATCTTCCAGCCGTCGTAGCCGTTCTTGGACTCGGCGAGGCAGAAGAAGTTGTAGAAGTTGTATCCCTCGCAACGCAGGACCATCACGTAGCGGCCGTCGTGTTTCACGACCGAGCTGTTGAAGATGCCGCGGCAGGAGAACGGCACCATGTCGGCGGTGACGATCGGGTTCTTCTTGTAACGGCGGACCGGGCGGCCCTTGGCGTAGACGCGTTTATCCGAGAACTGGAGCGGTTTGGTTTTCTTCATGGGAGACGGGGGGTGTCTGCGCCGCGACCGAACCACCAAGGTTCGGCCGCAGCGCCGCAGCGTTCTGGCGACACCGCCCTCCCGAGGCGAGCAAATGCACGGGCCCTCGCCGGCCGGAGCCCTTCCCGCCCCATTCGCGCGTCTCGCGCTACGCCTCCTCGGCGCGGTGCAGATCGAACCACGTCTGCAGGTCCGGCCGATCGCCGAACCCGCGGTCCCGTTTCGCCTGCTCGAGCTCCGCACTGCCGGAGTCGCGCCAGCCGCGCTTCGTCATGAACCCGTTCCAGATCTCGATCTCGTCGGCGCTGGGCCGGTAGGAGTTCGCGTAGCACCACTCGAGGATCTCGGCGTCGGTCCCGCCTTGGAGCACGCGGGCGACGAGGCGCTCGTAGTCGAGCCGCAAGAACGTGCAGCACCGCGCGTCGAAGTGCGTGCGGTTGGCGGTGCCGGTGTAGTAGTCGGGCGGGAGCGTGCCGGCCGCCTTGAGGCGGATCTTGTCGAGCATGCGCCCGAAAAACACGAGCCCACCGACCTGCTCGTAGTCGCTGCGGAGTCCTGGAACTTTCATGTGTGGAACCTTGGGTTGGATGGCCGCGCGGGGTGCGGGCCTCCCTCTCCCGAACGGCACACGGCCGGAGTTTCCCAACTCCGCTGGCGAGGCCGGGAAAAAACCGTCATTTCGCCGCCTCCGCCAGACGGCGCTTGGCAGCCGCCCGCCACCCGCCACAACTTTCCAGCCATGACCCCCACCGACGCCTTTTCGACCATCGCCGCCACCATGGCGCGCATGTCCGAACTCTACGGCCGCCCGCTCTTCGACGAGTGGGTCGTCGTCCGCCTCGGCTCCGGGAGTGCGGCGGTCGAGCACTACGAGGGTCCGCGCCACCAGGAGTGCCTCGCCGTCTTCGCGCGCGATGTGGCCCCGCTGCGTCGCGAGGCCGCCGATCGCGCGCACGAACCAGGCGACTTCGATTTCGCACGCGCCGCCGCCGGCACCCAGTTCGACGCCCTGCTGAAGATCGCCCCCGACGCCTTCCTGCTCTGCAACAACACCACGCTGTCGATGGAGCAGATCCGCGCCAATCCCGCCTGGCTCAGCGCCCAGGTTCCCTTCGCCAACCTCAGCGAACGCTTCCGGAACAACCCGGTCGTCTTCGGCTGATCCTGCACGGGGTCGTGCGGCGGTCGTAGGGTGCGAGCTCGCTCGCACCGCTCGGCAAGCCCGACCGCCACCGGGCCGAGCAAGCTCAGCCCGCGGACCGCCGCTCGTGCCCGGTGGGTGCGACCAAGGTCGCCCCCCAAGCGCGCTGCAGGACCGTCGCTCAGCTGCGCACCAGGGTCCAGAGCTGCCGCGCCTTCCCGATCAGCGTCTTGAGCACCTCGGGCGTGATCGCCTGCTTCGGGTCGTCGCCGATGCCCTGGCTCGGCGCCACGTGGCACTCGAGGCAGAGCCCGTCGGCCCCGTAGGCGATCGCCGCCAAGGCCGCCGCCGGCACGTAGCTCGCCCGCCCCACGGAGTGCGACGGATCGACGACCACCGGCGCCCAGGTGCGCTCCTTGAGCAGCGGCACGATGCACTCGTCGGGGTTGTTGCGGTATCCATCCGGCGCGGGCGCGGTGCCGCGCGGGCAGAGGATGACGTTGGGGTTGCCGAAGCTCACCACGTACTCGGCGGCGGAGATGAACTCGGCGATCGGGCCCATGTGCAGGCTGCGTTTGAGCAGCACCGCGGTGTCGCGGCCGGCGATGCCGCGGCCGATCTGCTGGAGCAGCGAGTAGTTGAGGGCGTTGCGCGCGCCGACCTGGATGGTGTGCACGCCGGCGCCCAGCGCCAGGCGCAGCTGGTGGTCGTTCATCACCTCGGCGTCGACCGGCAGGCCGGTGCGCCGCGAAGCCTCCATGAGGATCTCCAGCGACTGGTCGTCCCCCTGGAACGCATAGGGGTTGGTGCGCGGCTTCCACACCCCGCCGCGCAGCGCCTGCGCCCCGGCCTCCTTCACCGCCGCGGCCGTCTCGTAGAAAAAGTTCGGATTCTTCGGGTCGATCGTGCACTGGCCGGCGATGACGAACAGCTCGCGGCCCAGCGTCGCGCCACCGATGCGGATACGGTGGTGCGCGAGGTCGGAGCGCGCATCCATCAGCTTGAACGGCGACTGGATCCGGTCGACGCGATCGACGTACGGCAGGCCCTCCAGCCGGTTGATCATCAACTCGTCGCGCTCGTCGCCCACGATCGCGTAGATCGAGCGCACGGCGCCGACGATCGGCTGGAGGCGGCAGCCGAACTCCGCGACGATCGCGGTCGCCGCGGCGAGTTGGGCGGGGGTGAATTCCTTGCCTTTCGGGAGAATCATGGCGGTGCGCCGGGTGGCGCCGGCACCATCGCCGCTTTGATCCGAAACGCCACGACGAAAAACCGCCGCGAAGCGGAACGCCGCGCGGAGGTTCGCTTTGCCACGCGGGGCAAACCCGTTTGACTCCGCCGCACATGATCGAAGTCGAGCACCTCACCCGCGTTTTCCGCACGTACAAGAAACAGCCCGGTTTCTGGGGCGGCGTGAAGGGATTGTTCCGGCGCGACTTCGAGGAACTCGCCGCCGCCAACGACATCAGCTTCACCATCGGCGAGGGCGAGTTGGTCGGTTTCCTCGGGCCCAACGGTGCCGGCAAGACCACGACGTTGAAGATGCTCTCCGGCCTCATCTTCCCCACCTCCGGCCGCGCCCGGGTGGGCGGCTACGACCCCACGGAACGGCGCAACGAATACCGCCGGCTCTTCGCTCTCGTGCTCGGCCAGAAGAACCAGCTCTGGTGGGACCTCCCGGCCCTCGAGTCCTTCCACCTGTTGCGCCATATCTACGGCCTGCCCAAGGCGCAGTTCCAGGCCACCCTCGACGAACTCGTCGAGCTGCTCCAAGTCGCCGACAAACTCAACACGATGGTCCGCGAGCTCTCGCTGGGCGAACGCATGAAGATGGAGCTCATCGCCGCCCTGCTCCACCGCCCCCGCGTCCTCTTCCTCGACGAACCCACGATCGGCCTCGATGTCGTCAGCCAGCGCGCCGTGCGCCGGTTCCTCGCCGACTACAACCGGCGCCACAAGGTCACCATCCTGCTCACCAGCCACTACATGGCCGACATCAAGGAGTTGTGCGAGCGAGTGATCGTGATCCACAAGGGCCGCAAGATCCACGACGGCGCCATCGACACCCTCAACGCCGCCGAGGGCCGCCAGCGCATCATCCGCTTCCGCCCCGCCGCCGCCGGGTGGCCCCGCGACTGGCGCCCGTCCGTCGGCACGCTCGAACCCGACGACGACGGCGCCCTGCGCATCCACGCCCCCTCCGAGGCCGTCGTCCCCGTCTTTCAGGAGATTCTCGCAGCCGGTCCGGTCGAGGACCTCACCATCCAGGAAGTACCCCTCGAAGACATCATCGCGGAGATCTTCACCCGGGCCTGACCTCGCGCGCGGGGCGGAGCTCCCCCCCACCGCAGCCCTCCAGTCCACGGCGACAAGAAACCGGCAAGCCCAGCCTTGCCTCCACGGAACTGGGGGGATTTCCTCAACCCACCCCATGAATACCGAGTCACCCCTCCCCACCATGCTCGTCGTCGACGACGAGGAGGGGCCGCGCACGGCGCTGCGCATGGTGTTCAAGAGCCAGTTCAGCGTCCACGCCTTCGAGAGCAGCGCCGCCGCCATCGAGTTTGTCCACGACCACGCCGTGCACGTCGCCGTGCTCGACCTGCACATCGGCCGGGACAACGGCCTGGATCTGCTCCAGCGCATCAAGGAGACGGATCCGCGTATCGAGGTCATCCTGCTCACCGCGCAGGAGACGCTCGACACCGCCAAGCTCGCCATGCGCCACGGCGCCTGCGACTACCTCAGCAAACCCTTCGACCTGCGCAGCATCCGCGACGCCGTCGGGCGCGCCCACCGCCTGCGCTGCGCCACCAACACCATCGAGGCCAACAGCGAGCGGCTCAAGACCCTCACCGACCAGCTGCACGAGGCCTTTTCTCGCGAAGAGATGACGCGCACCGCCAACGAGATCTACGCCGGCGTCATCCACGACATCAACAACCCGCTCGCCATCATCGCGGGCTTCGTCGACGTGCTCCACCGCCAGCTCGAGGAGACCCAGCGCCTCGAGGGCCCGCCGCTCCAGGAGTTCCGCCAGCACCTCCAGACCATCGGCAAGCAGGTCAACACCTGCTGCGAGATCTCCTCGCGCTACCTGCGCTTCATGAGCCGGCTCGGCCGCGGCCCGCAGCGCATCCCCGTCAACCAGGTCCTCACCGACCTCGAGCAGCTGCTGCGCAACCACCCCGCGCTCCGGGGCAACCTGCTCGTCGTCGACCAGCTCGCCGCGGACGCCGTCACCAGTCTCCAGTCCACGGAGCTGCTCCAGGCCCTGCTCAATCTCGCCGTCAACGCCCTCCAGAGCACCGATACGCCGCAGACGATCCGCATCGCCGCCGAACTGCTCCCGCGCCCCCTGCCCGTCTCCTCCCTCGAGAACGGCCCCGCGCTCCGCCACTTCGGCCTCGAGTCGCTCGCGAACACCGCCCCCCTCGTCGCCCTCTCCGTCTCCGACCAGGGATGCGGGATTCCGCCGCAGGTGCTGCCGCGCATCTTCGAGACCTATTTCACCACCAAGGCCCCCGGCCGCGGCACCGGGCTCGGGCTCTCGATCGTCGCCCGCCTCGTGCGCTCCGCCCGCGGCTGCATCCGCGTCGCCACGCAGCCGGGCAAGGGCACGACGATGACCCTCTTCCTGCCCGCCGAACGCGTCGCCGCCCCGCAGTTCGACACCGATCCGCTCGCCGCCGACAGCGCGTCCGGCAACTGATCACGCCCCGCCGCGGGGCGCCGGTCTGCGTCCCCCCCGGAACCCGGCCGCGACCGCACCACGACGAGGCCGTTGCCTCCCGTTTTCGGAGTCGCCTCCGGCCCGGCAAGACCCTGTTCTCGCCCCGTGGACTGGCTCGCCCTCCTTCTCGGTTCCGCCCTCGGCGCTCTCGTCGCCTGGCTCTACCTCCGCGCCCGCGAATCCGCCCTGCGTGTCCGCCTGGTGGGCACCGAGGCCCAGCTCGCCGAGACCCGCACCGCGCTCGACGCCGCCCGGGCCGAGCTCGACCGCCTCCGCGCCCTCGCCGCCGAGCGCGAATCCGCCGCCGCCGCCCTGCGCGCAACGCTCGACTCCGAACGCCAGGCCGCCGCCGAGAAGCTGGCGGTCCTGCAGGAGGCACAGGCCCGCCTCACCACCGAGTTCAAGGCGCTCTCCGCCGAAGCCCTCAAGGGCAACAACCAGACCTTCCTCGACCTCGCCAAATCCGCCCTCGCCCAGTTCCAGGAGGGCGCCAAAAGCGATCTCGCCCAGCGGCAGCAGGCCATCGACGCCCTCGTGAAACCCATCCGCGAGTCGCTCGAGAAGGTCGACGTCCGCATCGGCGAGATCGAGAAGACGCGCACCTCCGCCTACTCCGCCCTCTCCGAACAGCTCAAGTCCCTCGCCACCGCCCAGGGCACGCTCCAGACCGAGACGACCCGCCTCTCCACCGCGCTCAGCGGTACCCGGACGGCGGGTACATGGGGCGAGCTCCAGCTGCGCCGCGTGGTCGAGCTCGCCGGCATGGTCGAGAACTGCGACTTCTCCGAGCAGGAGGTCGCCGGCGGCCAGCGCCCCGACCTCGTCGTGCGCCTGCCGCGCGGCCAGATCATCGCCGTCGACGCCAAGGCGCCCACCGAGGCCTTCCGCGAGGCCGCGGTCGCGTCCGACCCGGCCGTCCGCGCCGCCAAGCTCGCCGAGCATGCGTCCAAGGTTCGCGGGCACATCGACGCGCTCGCCGCCCGCGCCTACTGGGAACAGTTCACGCCCTCGCCCGAGTTCGTCGTGCTCTTTCTCCCGGGCGATCAGTTCCTCGCCGCCGCCCTCGAGGCCGATCCGGCCATCGTCGACCGCGGGATCAACAACCGCGTGCTGCTCGCCACGCCCTCGACCCTCGTCGCGCTGCTCAAGGCCGCCGCCTACGGCTGGCGCCAGGAAGCCGTGTCGCGCAACGCCGAGGAGATCGCCCAGCTCGGCCGCGAACTCTACGACCGCATCGTCGTCTTCGGCGAACACCTCGAGAAGGCCGGCCGCGGTCTCGAACAGGCCACGGCCGCCTACAACAGGGCCGTCGGCTCCTTCGAGGGCTCGCTGCTCCCCGGCGCGCGCAAGTTCACCGAGCTCGGCGCCCGCGGCGCCAAGGACCTGCCCGCCCTGCCCGGCGTCGAGACCACCGTGCGCGACCTCACCCGCCGCAGCTGACCCGTACTCTATGTCCACGCACAACTGCGAACACTGCGCCTGGCGGGCGAAGTACGACGGCAAGCCCAGGTCCCTGCTCGGCCGGGTCTGGCGCTGGCACATCAGGTTCTGCCCCGGCTGGAAAGCCTACTACACCGCCCAGCCCGAGGCGGCCCGCCGCACGCTCGACGCCCGCTACGGGTTGCGCCCGCGGTAGCGGCGTCCCGTGGTCCTCACGGCCGCACCGGCCAGAACGTATCCGGGGTGAACACGATCCCCGTCGGCACCTTGTCGAGCACGCCGAAGCCCGCCCGCACGCCGACCGGGCCGTAGCTCTGGTCCTCGGCCAGAAACCGCGCCGACACGACGAGTCTGTCGGGGAAAAATCCGTGCCGCGTGACCGGCACCTCCACCTCCAGCGGCGTGTGCCCGACAACCCGCCCGGCGACCGTGATCAGCGCACCGCTCGGACGCGACTCGATCCGCACGCGCGCGACCCCGACCGGAGCCTCCACCGGCGCGAGCGTGCCGGTGGGCCAGACTTGATTGCCGGTCGTGCACCCGCCCAACCCGAGCAGCGCAACAACCACCGCACCCGAGAGAATTCGTGAGTTCATTGCCGACAAACCCGAGACCTGAACAACTTCCCCCGGGTTCCCGCAAGCCCCAAGCTGGCCGCTCCGTTGCACGGCGACAGTTGGGCGCCCCCGCAGCGCCCGGCAATTTCCAGCTGGCTCCCGGCGGATTGCGCCGTTGAAACAAGCGCTCCAACTCCTCGCCATGGCCAAAATCGATATCGCCAAAGTCGCCGACATCCTCCGGCAAAACCAGCTGGAGCCCGCCGTCATGCGGCGCATCCTCGAGCAGATCAACAAGGTCACCGAGGAGGCGGCCGCCGCCGAGGACGAGAAGCCGCCGGCCCAGAAGAAACAGTTCGTGATCCTCGTCTCCGATCCCGACGGCCAGATGCCCGAGCAGGAGCTCGCCGGCTGGGTACTCCAGATTCCCGAGGAGGCCAGCCCGCTCTCGTTGCAGGAGCGCGTGCACAAGGCCGCCTACGATTTCAATGCCACCCGCCGCGGCCGCAAACTGCCGGTGGAGACCATGGGCGAAGCCTTCGAGAGCGTGCCGGCCAAGGCGTTCAAGGAGGTCGAGGTCACCGTGAAGACGAAGACCCCGGTGCTCGTGCTCTGCACCGACAACAAGCTCCCGAAGGACGCCCCGGCCGACGTCCGCGAGTGACGATGCGGTCCGCGGCTACCGCCGCGCCGGTCCCTCTTGGCGACAACACCGCGGTACCGACCGGGAATCGGCTCCACAGCACATCAAGCGGAGCCACTCCCCTCGTGCGATCGCGCCCGCCGCCTCCGGGCTGGCCAAAATCCTGCTCAGGCCTAGCGTCCACACCGCCCGCATGAGCGATTCCGGCCATCTCCCGAGCGAATCCGACGGTACGGCCTCCGGCCTGCCGCGGATCCAGGATTTTGTCGCCCGCAACGTGACGTTCCCGGCCTATTGCCGCACCACCTCGTTCGACCGCGCCACCCGCGATTTCCAGGTGGAGATCCGGCGCATCGAGGAGCTCTGCGGGATGTTTTCGCCGGACGACTTCGTGCGACGTGTCACCATTCCGCCGATGCTCGGGCTCGAGGACGACGAGCGCGACTGGTCCGCGGCGATGGTCGTCGAGCACGTGGTGCTGGTCGGGGAGTCGATCGGCGGCACCCTCGTCTTCCTCAGCCGCGGCCAGACGCCGCCCGCCGCCTTCGACCGCAAGGCGATGCGCCCGCGCGGCGCCCGGGGGGTCGAGACGGTGTCGGCGCTGCGCGCGCTCGCCCGCGACTACCCTCGCCTCGTGCAGACGGAGCTCGGGCCCACCACCGGTGGCGTCTGTCCGCATCCGCTCTTCGGCGACCTCGATCTCCATCGCTGGCACTGCCTGAGCGTGGCGCACCTGCGGGTCCACCGCCGCCAGCTCCACGAGATCCGCCGGCGCATCACCGCCGGCGCGAGAACCGGCGGCCTCCTCGGCGTCCTGCTGCCCACCGCCACGCCGGACCTGGATCCGCAGACCTGACCCGCGCGCCCGCGGGCTCCTCGTGGGCAGAGCCTCGGTACGCGAATCAGGGTCTCCCCTAGTGGGTTCGCCCCCGTATCCTGCTAGTCTGTCGGCGGTCGTCCCACCTCCGGCCGTACACCAGCAACCGCCAACACCATGATCATTCGACGCACCCTCCTCCCAGCGATCCTCGCCCTGGCCCTCGGCACCCGGAGCTTTGCCGCCTTCTCGCATTTCACGACTGTTTACGACACCGACTGGACCTCCGTCGGCACCGGTGCCATGCGCGGCGTCGGTTCCGGGACGCTCGCCCTCTCGGGCACGACGGGAGCCGTCACCGGCGCCTATCTGTTCTGGCACGGGCCGACCAACTCCTCCGATCCCCTCGCCAACGCCTCCGTGCTGTTCAACGGCCACGCCATCACCGGCGTGAACATCGGCATCTCCCAGAACAACAACTGGGGTTTCCTCAACAGCCAGGCCTACCGAGCCAACGTCACCGCCTGGGTCACCGGCGACGGTGCCTACTCCCTCGACAACTTCCTCAAGCCGGATGTCGAGATCAACGGCGCGTCGCTCTACGTCACCTACGACAACGGCGACGAGGCCGACAACCGGGACCTCGTCCTGTTCAACGGCAACGATTCCAACATGCAGAGCACCTTCGATCCCTCCGGCTGGAGCGTCGCCCTCAACGGCGTGAACTACAGCGGTGGCGCGGCAAACCTCCGGCTGACCGTGTCCGACGGCCAGGACTTCGGCCTCGACGAGGCGCTCTACCTCAATGGTTCGCTGATCATCCCGGAAGGCCCGACCTGGCAAGGCGCGCTCGGCACAGATCCCAACCACCGCGGCGCGTTGTGGGACGAGAAAACCTTCGCCCTCGATCCCTACCTCTCGCTCGGTATCAACAATCTAGCGATCGAGAGCATCGCCCCATTGACGGATGCGCTCAGCCTCGTCGTCGCCGCCATCGACTTGCCCGCCGGGGCCGCGCCGAACGCCGTGCCGGAGCCATCGACCTATGGTCTGATCGGAGCCGGTGTGCTGCTCGGCGGCATCCTGCTGCGCCGCCGCCTCCGGCGTTGATGGCCAACTCAAGCCCGTCCGGTCTGCTCTTCGCGGCCCGAGCCCGATCGCTCGGGCCGCTTCATTTTTCGATGGGCCGCGGGCTGTTCACAACCGCGCCTGCACTTCCGCAAAGAAACGCTCGTGCACTCCGCTGCGCGGCAGCACCCGCTCGCTCTGCCGCATGAGCCCGGCGCCGGTGCGCTCCTCCATCTGCTCGCGGACTTCGATCTGCACATCGGCCGCGCCGTCGGGTGTCGCCGTGATCGTGACACGGCAGTTGTGCTGGCTGGATTCGCGGAAGCTGTCGTCGATGCCGAGCCGGCCGTAAGCCTCGATCACACCCGCCGATTCCTTGGCCGTGCGGATCGTATAGCCCATCGCACGAAGCGACGCGACCGCAGCCTCGAACACTTTCGGCGCCGACGCCTCGAAGGTCTGGGTCACTGCCGGGCGGTTGAAACGTTCGCCGAGCGGTTCGCCAATCGTGTCGCAGCCGACCAGGAGAAACACCGCGCCGAGCGCGACGGAAAGGAAGAGAAACCGGGATTTCATGAAGTGGAATCTGTGCATCGGTTGATGGGAGGTAGGAGCCTGCTTGCAGGCGATCTGTGCTCGGAGTCGCCTGCAAGCAGGCTCCTGCTGTCGACCAGATAACCTGATCGTCACGCTCGGTCGCGGGAACTCATGCCGGTTGCTGTTGCGAGATGCAGTGCAGCGAACCGCGTCCCCAGATCAGGTGGTAGCAGTCGAGCGGCACGATCTCGCGGCCGGGGAAACACGCGGCGAGGATCGCGCAGGCGCGATCGTCGGCCGGCGGCTGGCGGAAGGTGGGCACGAGCACGGCGCCGTTGAGGATGAGGAAGTTCGCGTAGCTGGCCGGCACGCGGATGCCCTGGAAGGCCACGCGCTTCGGCGCGGGCAGCTCGACGAGGTCGAACGGCTGGCCGGCCGGCGTGCGCAGTTTCCGAAGGCGGCGGCGATTGTCGTCGAGCGCGGCGAAGTTGGCGTCGCGCTTGTTCGTCTCGACCAGCGTGACGATGCCGTCGGGTTTGAAGAAACGCGTGAGGTCGTCGACGTGGCCGTCGGTGTCGTCGCCCACGATGCCTTGGCCGAGCCAGTGGATCGTGTGCACACCGAGGTAGTCGCGGAGGTTCCGCTCGATCTGCTCGATGGTGAGCGTGGGGTTGCGGTTCGGGTTGAGCAGGCACTGCTCGGAGGTCAGCAGCAGGCCCTCGCCGTTCACGTCGAGCGAGCCGCCTTCAAGAACCATCGGGCCCACGAAGCGGCGCCGGCGCAGGCGTTTCGCGATGAGCGACGGGATTGCGTTGTCGCGGTCGCACGGCAGGTGCTTGCCGCCCCAGGCGTTGAACTCCCAGTCGACCAGCGCGACCTCGCCGGTCTTGGTGTGCTTCACGAAGATCGGGCCATGGTCGCGGCACCAGGTGTCGTTGGTCGGGTGGTCGTAGAACTTCACCCGCGCCAGCTTCGCGCCGGCGGCCTCGCAGAGTTCGCGGGCACGAGGCTGAAGCTCGGCGGCGGCGTTGATCCGCACTTCCTCGAAGCGGCTGATGGCGGCGACGATCTGCGCAAAGGCCGGCGGGATCGGGCGGAACTGCTTCGGCCAGGTCTTGCGCTTGTGCGGCCAGGACAGCCAGATCGCCGCCTGCGGCTCCCACTCGGCGGGCATGCGGAAACCGAGCGCCGCGGGCGTGACGGCGGGGGTCGAGGAAGTGGAACGGGGGCTGGTGTGGCGGACAGGCACGCGGAGAAAACGAGTCGCAGAGGTTAACGGAGGAAACGTTTCGTGAGGTCGCCGTAGGCGTCGGTCCGGCGGTCGCGCAGGAACGGCCAATGACAGCGCAGGTCGTCGAGCGCGCCGAGATCGACGGGCACCAGCAGCGTCTCGTCGGCCAAGACAGCGGCCTTGGCGAGAAGTTCGCCCTGCGGGCCGGCGACGAAGCTTTGTCCCCAGAACTCGATGCCATCGCCGCCGGCGGGCGCCTCATGGCCGCAGCGGTTGACGGCCGCGACGTAGCAGCCGTTGGCCACGGCGTGGCTGCGCTGGATCGTCTCCCACGCGCCGTGCTGCTTCGCGCCGAGCTGCGCCTTCTCCTGCGGGTGCCAGCCGATGGCGGTCGGATAGAAGAGGATCTCCGCCCCATCCAGCGCAGTGAGCCGCGCGGCCTCCGGATACCACTGGTCCCAGCAGATCAACACGCCGATGCGGCCGAACTTCGTCTGCCACGAGCGGAACCCGGTGTCGCCGGGGGTGAAGTAGAACTTCTCGTAGAAGAGCGGATCGTCCGGGATGTGCATCTTCCGGTACGTGCCGAGCAGCGTGCCGTCGGCATCGATAATCGCCGCGGTGTTGTGGTAGAGGCCGGGCGCGCGGCGCTCGAAGAGCGATGCGACGACGACCACGCCGCGCCGTCTCGCGAGTTCCTGGAAGAGCTCGGTCGTGCGGCCGGGGACCGGCTCGGCGAGCGCGAAGTGCGCGTAGTCCTCGCTCTGGCAGAAATACTGGGAGCGGAAGAGCTCCTGCGTGCAGACGATCTGCGCGCCGCGCGCCGCCGCGGCATCGGCCTGCGCAAGGGTGCACCGGAGGTTTGTCTCCGGGTCCGCGACACAGGTGTGTTGCAACAGTCCGAGAGTGACGATGCTCACGGGGAAAGCCCTCGCAGAACCGACGCGGCGAGGCGAGGAAACTCGCGTTCGCCCCGGGGCCGGTTGCCGGTGCCGGGGCGGCGGCGTGTGACGGTCAGTAGACGACCTTGTTGAGCGGATACTCGACGATGCCCTCGGCGCCGAGCGCCTTGAGCTGCGGGATGAACTCCCGGACGACCGACTCGTCGACGATGGTCTCGAGCGCGACCCACTCCGGGTTGGTGAGCGGGGAGATGGTCGGGTTGCGCAACGACGGCAGGGCCTTCACCATGGCCTCGAGCGAGGCCTTGGGCAGGTTGAGCTTGAGGCCGACCTTGCTGCCGGCCTCGAGGGCGCCCTTGAGCAGCATGGCGATCGTCTCGATCTTCTTGCGCTTGGCGGGATTGGCCCAGCTGGCCTTGTTGGCGATGAGCTTGGTGTTCGTCTCGAGCAGCGTGTCGACGATGCGCAGCTTGTTCGCGCGCAGCGAGGAACCGGTCTCGGTGATGTCGACGATGGCGTCGACCAAATCCGGCACCTTCACCTCGGTGGCACCCCACGAGAATTCGACGGCGACCTTCACGCCCTTCTTCTCGAAGTAGCGTTTCACGGTGCCCACCAACTCGGTGGCCACGCGTTTGCCGGCGAGATCCTCGGCGCACTTGATCGAGGAGGCCTCGGGCACGCAGAGCACCCAGCGCGACTTCTGGGCCGAAGCCTTCGAGTAGATCAGGTCGCAGACGTCGACGACGTCGGACTCGTTCTCCTGGATCCAGTCCTGGCCGGTGAGGCCGCAGTCGAAGAACCCATGCTCGACGTACCGGCTGACCTCCTGAGCGCGGATGAAACGTCCGTCGAGCTCCGGGTCGTCGATGGAGGGACGATAGGAACGCGAACTGGTCGTGATCTTGAACCCGGCCTTGGCGAACAGGTTCTTGGTGGACTCTTCCAGGCTGCCCTTCGGCAGACCCAGCATCAGGAGCGGTTTAACTTCGGCCATCCGTCCATGCATCCCGGCGGGCCGAAGCGGCTCAAGCCGAAAAACCGCAACGTCAACAATCTCGGAAGGTCGTGCGCCCGATATGGCTTTGACTTTTTACAATTCCGCCGCCTTTCTCCCCCCGAGGGACTCACCCCGCGGCGGCCTTCGCCCGACGTCGATCCTCGCCCACCCCAAGTCAACTTCCCGCGCACCTACTCAGCATGCCTCGGATCTCCAAGCCGCTCATCCTGATCGTCGAAGACGAGGAACAACTCGCCAACGTCATCGCCGAACACCTCGAAAACGCCGGGATGCAGACACAGGTCTATTACCGCTGTGCCCCCGCGATGCGCTTCCTCAAGCGCAACTTCGCCAACCTGATGTTGCTCGACCTCAATCTCCCCGATTCGAGCGGCTTCGCCTTCCTCCAGGAACTGCGCGCCGAGGACATCCGCGTCCCCACCATCTTCGTCACCGGCACCAACGCCGAGGGCATGAAGATCAAGGGCCTCGACGAGATGGGCGGCGACGACTACATCGTCAAACCCTTCAGCTACCCCGAGCTCATCGCCCGTATCCGCGCCGTCCTTCGCCGCTCCGAGACCGTCGGCGATCTCAACGTCGCCAACAACGTCCGCGTAACCGATGCCCCCTTCGACTTCCTCGGCGCCAAGGTCGTCCCGCTGCGCCTCGAGATCGAGTTTCCCGGCAACCAGACCGCCAAGATCGGCCGCAAGGAACTCGGCATCCTCTCCTACCTCAACGATCACCCCGGCGTCGTGATCCCGCGCAAAGCACTGATCCACTCCGTCTGGGGCATCCACGCCGACGTCCGCAGCCGCTCCCTCGACCAGTACATCGTCAAGGTGCGCGATCTGTTCGCGGCCCACGACATCCAGCTCGCCGCCTTCCGCACCATCCACGGCGTCGGCTACATCTACGATCCGCAGGGCACTTCCCAACTCGGCCGCGAGCACGCGGCCCCCGCCGGCACCCCGCCCACCCCCACGCCTCCGCCCGAGACCGCGGTGCGCAACGACACCGTCGCGCCCAAGAAGACGGCAACCGCCTCCGCGACCAAGCCCGCCAAGAGATCGGCGAAGAAGCCGGCCAAGGCCAAGGCCTGACCGCGGCACACAGTCCCCATCGGCCTTTCCGGGGCCCGGCGCTGTGCCGGGCCCTTTTTATCGGCGGCCACGGCTCGGCGCCCGCCTCAATCGAGATTTCCGGATACAGCAACCACGCCGCTGTTTCCGCGCACGAAAAAGGCCGGTCTTGCGACCGGCCTTTTCGTAAAGTGGTGGAGCCGAGGGGGATCGAACCCCTGACCTCCACAATGCCATTGTGGCGCTCTTCCAACTGAGCTACGACCCCACTTCAAAAAAACGAGAGGCGAGAGAATCGAGTTCGGCGTTCCGAAGGCAAGGAGTTTTTTGGGGATTTTTCGATCCCGGCAGACTTCCCTTCCCGCCCCCCCCCGAGGCGATCCCTCTCGACCCGTCCGCACACACGCCTAGCCTCCGACCGCACCCTTCCGCTCCATGGCCGACTCCGCCTCGCTGCTCAGCCCCACCCAACGCAAGATCGTCGGCTTCGCCCTCGCCCTGGCCGCCTCGCTGCTGATCGTGCTGCTGCTCGCGCTGCTTGTCTTCGGACTGTCGCGGGCGCTCGGCTTCTTCTCCTCCGTGCTCTGGCCGCTGGCCGTCGCGGGCATCGTCGCCCTGATCCTCCAGCCGGTCGTGGGCCTGCTCGAACGCCGGCTGCGCGTCGGCCGCCTGACGGCCGTCGTGAGCCTGTACGCCGTGTTCGTTTTCTCGCTCGCCGGTGTGCTCGTCGCCCTCGCGCCGGTGGTCGTGGCGCAGACCGCCGACTTCGCCCAGACCGTACCCAAGCTGTGGGAACAAGCGTCCGGCTACGCCCAGACCCACTACCCCGAGTGGATCGCCTACGGCCGCGAGCAGATGCAGAACCCCACCGTCAAACAGTTCGTCGACCGCGCCGCCGCGCAGTTGCAGGGACTTTTCGCCGGCCTGCTGCCCGGGGTGCTGTCGGCCCTCGAGCAGATCCGCGGTGCGGTCGGTTTCCTGGTGGGCCTCGCCCTGGTGCCCGTCTACCTGTTCTTCTTCCTGCGCTCCACCGGCGACGTCTTCGCGCAGCTGCGCGGGCTGCTCCCTTTCCTGCGCGACGACCTGCGCGACGACGTCGTCTTTCTGGTACGGGAGTTCGTCGGCATCGTGGTGGCGTTCTTCCGCGGCCAGCTGCTCATCGGCCTGATCATGGGCACGATCTACGCAACCGGGTTCAGCATCGCCGGCCTGAAGTTCGGCCTCGTGATCGGTCTGGGCATGGGCCTGCTCAATGTCATCCCCTACCTCGGCACGATGCTCGGCCTCTCGGTGGCACTGCCGCTGGCCTTCTTCCAGCCCGAAGGCGGCCTCTGGCTGGTCGGGGCGGTGCTCGGTGTGTTCGCCGCCGTCCAGGCCCTCGAAGGCTGGTTCCTCACCCCGCGGATCATGGGACAGCAGACCGGTCTGCACCCGGTGGCCATCATCGTCGCCATCCTCTTCTGGGGCACGGCCCTCGACGGCCTCCTGGGCATGGTGCTGGCCATCCCGCTCACCGCCTTCTTCGTCACCGCTTGGCGCCTCGCTAAGCACAAGTATCTGGAGACGCCGGCGGCGGCCCCGCCGCTGGCGGGTTAGGGCGCCTCGGGCTTCGTCCCGAGTTCACGCCGGGCGTGGAGCCGGGCGGCGGCAGGCACCGCCACAAAGCCGGCCTGCTCGAGCGCTGTGGCAACCTCGTCGCCCAGCAACCGCTCCAGGACCGGCGCCAGCTCGACCGCCCGCTCCGCCTTGAGCGCGATGAAGAACGGCAGGCGCAACGGATAGTCGCCATTGTGCACGTTCTCCGCGGTCGGACCGAAAGGGACATCGCGGTCGCTGCGCGCGATCAGCAACACCCGCACCCCGTCGGAGTCCGTGAGCGGCCGCGGAAACATCCCGATACAAGTCTCGTCCACCCGCACACGACGCAGGAGCTCGTCGAAGCTGGGTTGCTGGGCGACCGTCGGTTTGAGCTCCGGCACGTGCAACACCGTCTGGCGGAACAGATCGAGCGCGAGCGAATCGGGATCCGCGAACAGATTGGCCACGATCGACTTCTCCGCCCACTCGTTCGCCAGGCCGAGGCTGCCCCATTGGCGATGGTCGGTCGGCTCCTTGTCGCCGAAGACGCCACTGAGCTGCTCGATACTCATCTGACGCAGCGGATTTCCGGCGTTCACCGCCACCACCGCCACCTGATAGGCCAAAGGAATCAGCCGCACCCCACCCTCCGGGGATGCTTCGCCGGATGCGATCGCGACCAACGCCAAGTCCGCCCGCCCGGCCCGAATCTCGTCCAACACCCCGAGACTCCCATCGAGCCGCAACCGCAGCACCCGAGCATCGTTCACCTTCGCGCCCGCCAGCGGCTTCTCCAGCGCGGACCGGAGCAGATCGGAGCCGACAAGCGTCACCTCGGCGGCAGGAGTGGACAACGGAAGGCCCAGGCAAAGGGCGGCAAGGGTAAGGTGTCGGCGCATCGCAGTTCCAGGGAAGGTTTCCAGCGGGAGGTCTCCCCCGCAGCGCAACAACCTCCCGACTCCGAAGCGAGTGCAATCCGGCCGCCGGTCCTCCGCGCGCTCGTGCCCCGATCGCGCCTGTCGAGCGCCGCCGAGTTGCATGCCGCGCCCCCTTGCTTAACCCTCCGCGCTCCTCCCATGCCTGCCCTCGAAACCATCCGCCTCCGCGGCGTCCGCCAGAACAACCTCAAGGGCTTCGACCTCGACATCCCGCTCGGGCGCTACGTCGTCGTCACCGGCCTGAGCGGCGCGGGCAAATCCTCGCTCGTCTTCGAGACGCTCCACGCCGAGGGCCAGCGCCGCTACGTCGAGACGTTCAGCGCGTACACCCGCCAGTTTCTCGAGCTGCTCGCCAAGCCCCAGGTCGATTCGATCGAGAATATCCGCCCCTCGATCGCCATCGAGCAGAGCAACACCGTGAAGACCTCGCGCTCGACCGTCGGCACGATGACCGAGCTCTGCGACTACTTCAAAGTCTGGTTCAGCCACGTGGCCGCCTGCTACGACCCGGCAACCGGCGAACGCGTCGACGATGACAACCCGCAGACGATCTGGGCCAAGGCCGCCGCGCAGTTCGCCGGCCAGACCGTCCTCGTCGCCTTCGCCGTCGCTCGCCCCGACAACATGCAGTGGCGCGAGATTCTCCAGAGCCTCCAAGGCCAGTCCTACCAGCGCGTCCTCGTTCCCGACACCACTGGTGCCTGCGCGCTCCACCGCATCGACGACCTGCTCGCCGCCGGTCGTAGCGATGCGCGTGAGCGCATCGGCCATGGCACCGCCCGCCCGGGCGTCGCCTCCCTCGACTCCGCCACCGCACTCTTCGTCGTCCAGGACCGCATCACCCTCGAGCCTGCCGCCAAGGCCCGCTTCGTCGAAGCCGTCGAGACCGCCCTGCACTTCGGCCACGGCGAAGTCTTCAGTTTCTGTGAAACGACTTCCGGTCGTTTCGCGGAGACTGGCCACTACTCCCGCGGTCTCCACTCGCCGAAGACCGGCCGCCGCTTCCGGCCCGCCGCGCCGGCGATGTTCTCCTTCAACTCCCCGCTCGGCGCCTGCCCCAAATGCCGCGGTTTCGGCCGCATCATCGACATCGACTACCGCCTCGCCATCCCCGACGAGACCCTGAGCATCGACGACGGCGCCATCAAATGCTGGGAGGGCGAGGTCTTCGGCGAGTCGAAGCGCGACCTCCTCGGCTTCGCGAAGAAGAAGAAGATCCCGACGCACATTCCCTTCTGCCGGCTCACCCCCGCCCAGCGCGCCTACGTGATCGACGGCGAACCGGGCTACGGCGAGAACGGCGTCGAGTGGCCGGCCGCCTGGTACGGGCTCAAGGGCTTCTTCCGCTACCTCGAGGCCCGCACCTACAAGATGCACTACCGCGTCTTCCTCTCGCGGTACCGCAGCTACAACCTCTGCCCCGACTGCCACGGCACCCGCCTCCAGCCCGAGGCCCTCTGTTGGAAATGGCGGAACCGCACCCTCCCCGAGCTCTACCAGCTCCCCGTCGCCGAACTCCTCGCACTGCTCGCGCCACTCTCCCGTAGCGGAACGCGTGAGCGTTTCGACTCCCGCGGAGGCGCCGCTCCCGCGAGCAGCGATTCCGCCATTCCGCAATCCGCAATCCGCAGTCCGCAATCTTCCGACCTCGCCCTCGACGCCATTCTCGCCCGTCTGCGCTACCTTGAGCAGGTCGGCCTCGGCTACCTCACGCTCGACCGGCAGTCCCGCACGCTCTCCGGCGGCGAGGTCGAACGCGTCAACCTCACCTCCTGCCTCGGTTCCTCGCTCGTCGACACCCTCTTCGTCCTCGACGAGCCGTCCGTCGGCCTGCACCCGCGCGACATCGATCGCCTCGTCGGCATCATCCGCTCGCTGACCGACGCCGGGAACACCGTCGTCGTCGTCGAGCACGACGAGTCGATGATCCGTGCCGCCGACCACGTCATCGAGATCGGCCCCGAGCCCGGTGCCGCCGGCGGCCACGTCGTCTTTCAAGGCGATGTCCCCTCACTCCTCGCCTCGCCCGCGGCGATCACCGGCGAGTATCTCAGCGGCCGGAAGTTCATCCCGCTCCCGCAGCACCGCCGCCCGGTCACCGCCACCACACCGCGCCTCTCTTTCTCCGGCGTCTCCAAGCACAATCTCCGCGATCTCACCGTCTCGATTCCTCTTGGCCGTTTCGTCGCGCTCTCCGGCGTCTCCGGTTCCGGCAAGTCGACCCTGCTCGAACACGTCATCTACCAGGGCCTGCTCGCCGCCCGCCACCAGTTCGCCGAGGATCCCGCCGCCATCGCATCCATCCACGGCGCGGAGACACTCGGCGAGATCGTCCTCGTCGACCAGTCGCCGCTCAGCCGCACCCCGCGCTCCAACGCCGCCCTCTACGCCGATGCCTGGGACGCCATCCGCGCCCTGTTCGCCGCCACCGAGGCCGCCCGCGAGGCCGGCTACTCCGCCTCCAGTTTCTCCTTCAACGCCGGCGACGGCCGCTGCGCCCACTGCTCCGGCCTCGGCTACGAGGCCGTCGAGATGCAGTTCCTCTCCGACGTCTACGTCCCCTGCCCGATCTGCGAAGGTCGCCGTTTCAAGCCCGAGATCCTCGCCTGCACCTGGCACGGCCGCAGCGTCGCCGATGTCCTCGCGCTCACCGTCCGCCAAGCGCTCGACTTCTTCGCCGGGCAACCCGCCATCCGCTCCCGCCTCCAGCCGCTGGACACCGTCGGCCTCGGCTACATCGCCCTCGGCCAGCCGCTCAACACCCTCTCCGGCGGCGAGTCCCAGCGCCTTAAGCTCGTCAAATACCTCGGCACCTTCACGTCCTCCGAGCGTGGCGCCGCTCGTGAAAGCGGCGATTCCGAGCCACCCGACCCTTCCGCCACTCCGCAATCCGCGTTCCGCAATCCGCAATCGTCCTCCGTCCCGAAACCCGAAACTCCGAACCCGAAACCGCTTCGAGAAGCAGCCTTGCTGCTTCTCGACGAGCCCACCACCGGTCTGCACCGCCACGATGTCGGCCGCCTGCTCTCCGTGCTCCACGCCCTCGTCGACCACGGCCACAGCGTCGTCGTCATCGAGCACAACACCGACGTCCTCAAAAACGCCGACTGGCTCATCGAGGTCGGTCCCGAAGGTGGCGCAGCCGGCGGCCGTATCGTCGCCGAAGGCACGCCCGAGCAGGTCGCCCTCACCCGCACCGCCACCGCGCCGTACCTCCGGGCCGCCCTCTCGAGCAGCTCCGGCTTCGAATCGCTCGCCCTCGCCGCCGAACCCGAGCAAGCCCCCTACGCCCCGCCCGCCTCCGCCGCTCGTTGTGGCGCCGCTCGCGAGAACGGCGATTCCGCCCTCTCCGTCATTCCGCAATCCGCATTCCGCAATCCGCATTCGCACTCCCTCCAGATCCTCGGTGCCCGCGAGAACAACCTCCGCAACCTCTCGCTCTCCATCGCGCTGCGCTCGCTCACGGTCGTCACCGGCGTCTCCGGCTCCGGCAAGTCCACCCTCGCCTTCGACATCGTCTTCGCCGAGGGCCAGCGCCGTTTCATGGAGTCGATGTCTCCCTACGCGCGCCAGTTCGTCGAGCAGCTGCCGCGTCCCGCCGTCGACCGCGTCACCGGCATCCCGCCCACCGTCGCGATCGAACAGCGCATCACCCGCGGTGGCCGCAAGAGCACCGTCGCCACCATCACCGAGGTGGCGCAATACCTCCGCCTCCTCTACGCCAAGCTCGGCATCCAGCACCACCCCGTCACGGGAAACCCGGTGCGCGCGCTCACCGGCGCCGAACTGGAGAAACACTTCCTCGCCGCCCTCGCCACCCCCGCGGCGAAGAAGGCGAAGCATCTCTACCTCTGCGCCCCGCTCGTGCGCGGCCGCAAGGGCCACCACCAGCCCATCGCCGACTGGATCCGCGACCACGACTACACCCTGATGCGCGCCGACGGCCGCCTCCTCCTCGTCGAGAACTTCTCCAAGCTCGATCGCTTCAAGGAGCACAACGTCGAAGTCGTCGTCGCCGACCTGAAGAATCTCACCTCCGCCGCCCCAGCCAAGTCCCGCGGTTCGTCGCGCTCGCCCACCAAGTCCGACGCAGTCCCACCGGCCACCGGCCACCGGTCACCGGCCACCGCCCTCTCCGAGGCCCTCCGCCTCGGCCACGGCTCCTGCTTCCTCCTCCAGCCCGACGGCAAAATCATCTCCTGGTTCTCCACCACGCGCACCGACTCCGCCACCGGCGAGACCTTCCCCGAGCTCGACCCGAAGGACTTCTCCTTCAACTCGCCCAAAGGTTGGTGCCCCGTCTGCCGCGGCCACGGCCGCCTCGCGCCGTGGATGCTCAAGCCCGACAAGGACGACGAGGAGACGCCGCCCGAGATCGCCGAGCTCGCCCACCTTTTCGACGACGATTCGCCCGCCCAGTTCCGCACCTGCCCCGAATGCGGCGGCGCGCGCCTCAACCGCATCGCGCGTGCGGTGAAACTGTATTTCAAGCACGGCCCCGCCCTCTCGCTGCCCGAACTCCTCCACCGCACGCCCTCGCAGCTCCTCGCCTCCCTGCGCGAGCTCGACCTCGACGCGCGCGGCAGGCTCATCGTCCGCGACATCGTCCCCCAGATCGAGGAACGCCTGAAGTTCATGGACGAGGTCGGCCTCGCCTACCTCGAGCTCGAACGCTCGGCCGACACCCTCTCCGGCGGCGAGGCCCAGCGCATCCGCCTCGCCTCCCAGCTCGGCTCGAACCTCTCCGGCGTCCTCTACGTGCTCGACGAGCCCTCGATCGGTCTGCATCCGCGCGACAACGACCGCCTCATCGCCACCATGGAGCGCCTCCGCGCCAAGGGAAACACGCTGCTCGTCGTCGAGCACGACGACGTCGTGATGGACCACGCCGACCGCATCATCGATCTCGGCCCCGGCGCCGGACGCCACGGCGGCCAGCTCCTCGCCGACGACACCCCGGCCAACCTCCGCAAAAACAAGAACTCGCTCACCGGCCTCTACCTCGACCACGGCATCCCGCACCCCATCCGCGGCGCCTACCGGGAAATCACAAACTCCAAAATCCAAACGCCAAAGACCTCGGCCTCCCATTCCGCCTCCGCTCAATCGCAAAGCGGCAATCGAAAATCGAAAATCGCCACCTCCGCCCAATCCGCACTCCGCATTCCGCAATCCGCAATCGACCCGCCGCTCACCTGGCTGGAGCTTTCCGGCGCAAGACTCCGTAACTTGCAGGACGTCTCCATCCGCCTGCCCCTCGGCCGCCTGATCATGGTCGCCGGCCCCTCCGGCGCGGGCAAATCCACGCTCTTCCGCGACCTCCTCCACCCCGCCGTCGCCTGTGCCATCCAGCAGAGGAAGGCGAAGCTCACCGGCCGCGACTTCCTCAAGCTCGCGCCCAAGTGCACCCACGAGGTCTCCCTCTCCCCCGCCGCCGAGTATGCTTCCCGTAGCGAAACGCGTGAGCGTTTCGTCCAAGCCTCCTCACTCCGGATTCCGGCCACCGCCCACCGTCCACCGGACACCGGCAACCGGCACCCGGATACCGGCAACCGTCCACTGGCCACCGTCCCCTTCGACCTCCTCACCGGCGCCCCCTGCTTCAAGTCCGTCATCGAGGTCGACCAGTCGCCCATCGGCCACACGCCGCGCTCCACGCCGGCCACCTACCTCGGCGTCTTCGACCTGATCCGCCAGTTCCTCGCCACCGTGCCCGAGTCCAAGATCCGCGGTTACGCCGCCGGCCGCTTCTCCTTCAACACCTCCGGCGGACGCTGCGAGACCTGCTCCGGCGCCGGCCGTGTGAAGATCGAGATGAACTTCATGCCCGACACCTTTGTCACCTGCGAGGCCTGCGGCGGCCGCCGCTACAACCCGGAGACACTGGAGATCGAGTGGAAGGGCAAGAACGTCGCCGACATCCTCGAGATGACCTTCGAGGAGGCGCGCGATTTCTTCGATTTCCACAACCAGCTCCGCGACGTCTGCGCACTCATGTGCGAGACCGGACTCGGCTATCTCACCCTCGGCCAAAGCAGCCCCACGCTCTCCGGCGGCGAGGCCCAGCGCCTCAAGCTCGTCACCGAACTCTCCCGCGGCCTCCAGTCATACAAGGAGCGCCAACGAGGAGAGACTCCGAGCAATCTCTACATCCTTGAGGAACCCACAATCGGCCTCCATCTCAGCGACTGCGAAAAGCTGATCCACCTCCTCCATCGCCTTGTCGACCAGGGCCACACCGTGGTCGTGATCGAACACCACCTCGACCTCCTCGCCGAGGCCGACTGGATCGTCGAACTCGGCCCCGATGGCGGCCCCGCCGGCGGCCAGTTGCTCTACCAGGGCCCCGTCTCCGGCCTCTCCAAACTCAAGCGCAGCCCCACGGCGCCGTATCTGCGCAAGCTTCTGGCGAGGTAGTACCGAGCAATAGCGAGTAGTGAGTAGCGGGTAGCGAGCATCCTCCGGATCGTTCTCGTTCTCCTGTTCCAGCTCCTCCGTGGTAGGGACGTTTCTCCGAAACGTCCGCCACCGTCGCCTTCATCTTGCTCAACGCCTGCCACAGACAACGTCTCGGCGGTTTCGGAGAAACCGCCCTACCCCGGACATTTTCCGCCTATCCGCGACGCGCAACATTCCGCGTATTGCCGCGCGCGCTCCACGTCGCCACACTGATCAACATACCACCCCCACCATGCCCGTGCACGTCGCAGAGTCTCTATCGATGTTGGTGTTTTTGGGCATTTCGCTGGTGCTCGGATGGGTCGGTATTCGTCGCACCAAGCGCTTCGATGCGGCGATTCGCCACATCTACGAGACCGATCACGACCGATGGAGAAAACTTGGTAGGCCAATCGGGTATTTTTGGATTCCCAAAGAGAAGGTCCCGTTCTTCCGCTCCATTTACGCGCGAGATGTCCTGAATCTCCAGTTCCCGTGGTTCTCCAAGGTTGATTTGCCAAAGTGGCTGAGAACTGGGCCCGCCACGAAACCCGAAGACTCGGCTCCAATTGACCGACACATCTAGGAGTCGAGCGATTCTTTCAGCTATCACTCAATGCGCTCGCCCCTGCTATTCCTTGCACTCGCCCTCGCCGTCGTCCGCTCCGCTCCGGCGGCTGAACCACCGCCGAGTACCCCGCCCACGCCTTCCACCGTCCACAGTTTACCGTCCACCGCCGACCGTCCGCAGTCCACCGAGCTCAACCTCCGCGCCCTCGGCGCCATCGGCGACGGCCAGCCGCACCCGGTGAGCGAGTGGATCGCGGCGAAGAAGTACAAGAATCTCCGCGACCTCCAGCGCGACTACCCGTTCGTCACTTCGCTCGACTGGAGCGCCGACGAAGCGGCGTTCCAGCGCGCACTCCACGAACTTCCGCCCGAAGGCGGCACGATCCGCATCCCGGCCGGCCGCTACATCGCCACCGCCTACGGCTGGCGCATCGACCGCGACCACGTTCGCCTCGTCGGCGCCGGGGCGCGCGACACCATGCTCTCCACCGGACCGAAGCTCGTCGAGGGGCTCGTGCTCGCGCCCTACCGCCATGTCGGTTGGCGCCACGGGGTCGCCCACGAGTACCCGTTCGCCCCCGACAGCGGCACCGCCGGCGCGGACAAAATCCGACTCCGCGAGCCCGCGCGAGTCGCCGACCTGCAGCCCGGCGACCTCGTGTTCATCCGCAACGGCGCCTGCCGCTTCGACCAGGACTATGGCGAGTTCAACGAGATCGCCGGCACCACCCCCGAGGGCGATCTCATCCTGAAGCATCCACTCGCCCGCGACTACACGCTCGCCTCCCTCAACTGGGCCAACGAGACCGCCGAGCCGCTCACGCTCCCCAAGCCCGGCAAAACCGTGACCACGCGCGTGCGCACCGGCGAAGGTTTCTTTGCACTGCCCCCCAACGGCGCCATCACCGTCGGCGAGGCCCTGCTCGAGATCGTCGGCCGCGCCAAAGATTCCGTCACGCTGCGCATGCCTGTTCTCCGAGCGCCGAATGGTGGGGCGGGCTTTACGCCCGCCAAAGAGTCGTTGGCCGAAATGGCGGGCGTAAAGCCCGCCCCACCACCGGAACCATCTCGCACCGCCGCTTCGCCCACCCTCGGTTTCAACCCGCCCCCCGACACCATTCTCCCCGCTGGCACCAAGTTCGCCAAATCGCGCGCCGTGATCCGTCTCACCCGCACCACGCGCGACTTCTCCGCGCAGGGTCTGCGCGTCTTCGGCCGCCGCAAAGCGCTCAACCTCTCCAACAGCTACGAGTCCACGTTCCTGGACTGCGATTTCGTGCGCCGTCCCGACGCCACCACCCCACCCGGCGGCCTCACCATCGATGGCGACGGCGGCCGCTTCGCCACCTTCATGCGCTGCTCCATTCGCGGCACCGGGGCCGCGCCCATGCAGTTCGCCCGCTCCTTCGGCAACGTCACTTTCGAGCACTGCACCTTCGTCGCGACCAATGTCGTTTTCTCCGAGTTCTGCTTCGGGGCCACGCTGCGCGACAGCGACCTCCAAGTCCCCGCTACGCTCGGCAGCGCCGTCATCGTCGGCCGGTCCGGCGGGGACTATCGAGTTGAGGGCAACCGGATCGTCGTCACCGGCGGTGCGCTCAGGATCTTCGATGCCGTCACCGACATCGCCTCGCAGAAGTTCGACGCGGTCGGCCCGCTCACCATCCGCGACAACCGCATCACCGCGCCGGCCAACCCGCGGCCGCGTATCTTCCTGCTCCGCTCGGATCGCCCCGCCGCGGTCTCCGGCAACACCCTGAACGGCGAACCGGTGGCGCCAGTGGACGGGCCGCAGCCGTAGCCTGCGCGACGCGAGCCCTGCCATCCCTTGACAGGGCTCGATGGGCAACCATTTTGGTGGTGCCATGGCTGCCATCACTTTGAAGTCCCTGCCAAAGCCGCTCCACCGCCAGCTCAAGGCCCGTGCGGCGCGCCACAAGCGCAGCCTGAACCAGGAAGTCATCGCCGTGCTGGAGGAAGCCGTGGCCGATAGCCGCGTGGTCGACTCCGCGGCGCTCATCGAGGAAGCGCGTCGTTTCCGCGAGTCCCTGAAATTGACCACCACAGTCGAGGTGATCACCGCGTACAAAGCCGAAGGCCGGGCATAAACACCAAGGATCGGTTACGGCTCAGCCCGACATCTGGTAGTTTCCTGGCAATGATCGTCGTCGACACCAACATTCTCGTCTACCGCTGGCTGCCGAGTGCCCGCACCGCGGATGTCGAGGCGCTCATCCAGCGCGATCCGGAGTGGGCCGCGCCGCTGCTCTGGCGCTCGGAGTTTCGCAACGTGCTCGCCGGCTACATCCGCGCCGGGCGTCTTTCCCCAGCCGACGCCGAGCGCGCCACCCGCCACGCCGCCGGGTGCCTCCTCGGGGGCGAACACGCCCTCGCCGACCACGCCGTGCTCGACCTCGTGGCCCGCACCCGCTGCACCGCCTACGACTGCGAGTACGCCGCCCTGGCCAAGTCCCTTGGCACCTGCCTCGTCACCGAGGACAAGGCGCTCCTCACCGCGTTGCCGAAGGTCTGCCGGTCGCTGTCCGATATGGCGCACCGATCCTGACCCAGTTGGTGCCGCAGGACCCATCGTGGCCACGCCCAGTCCGATGGCCCGACCGACCCCACTGGTGGCATCGAGCGGCTCGCCGAGTCGTTCCGTCGCCACGACGCCGGTCGCCTCCGCCCGCAGCAGACCAGCCGCCTCCCGCGCCGCACAGCATCTCGGCCAGACCGAAACCGCGCGAGCCGACTACGACACCTTACTGAAGTACTGCCTCGACGACGCCGAGTACCAGACCGCCCTGCACGAGCGCCAAGCACTCGGGCCCGCTGGGCCCGCCGAGCGAACGGATGGCCCGGCAGTTCGTCTACCTTGGTCAGTCTATTGTGCGAGGCTCAATAGAGCAGTGTCCGAAGATCTGTAGCCGGCCGCGGCGAGACCGGCACCTCTGGCCGGGGTCACCGCCCCCGGCGACAGCAGACCCAAACCGCCCGAGGCACACACCGCGGGCACGTCGCGGCAAACGCCAAGCCAGAGTCAGCGACCATCCCAGCGATACGTCTCGCCGGCAGCGAGAGTGACGGCATGCACGACCTCGCCGCAGCGCAGCCGGACGGAGCCGGCCTTGAGCGCACGAACGGTGGCCTCGACAAGCTTTCCGTCGCGCCACGCGACATCGACTTCGAAGCCTCCGCGGGCGCGAATGCCGGTCACGCGACCTTCGGGCCAGACGGGCGGGAGCGCGGGCAGGAGGTGGATCTCGCCGCGGTGGCTCTGGACGAGCATCTCGAGGATGCCCGCCGTGGCGCCGAAGTTGCCGTCGATCTGGAACGGCGGGTGGGCGTCGAAGAGATTCGTGTAGGTGCGATCCGGGCTCAGGAGGAGTTTGAGCAGGTCGTAGGCGCGGGCGCCATCGTGGAGGCGGGCCCAGAAGTTGATCTTCCAGCCGAGACTCCAGCCGGTGGCGATATCGCCGCGCAGCTCGAGCGTCTTGCGCGCGGCGGCGGCGAGATCGGGCGTGGCGAGCGGCGAGATCTCGTCGCTCGGGTGGAGCGCGAAGAGGTGCGAGATGTGGCGGTGGTGAAGCTCGGGCGCCTCGAGGTCCCAATCCTCCATCCACTCCTGCAACTGGCCGGCCTTGCCGATCTGGAGCGGTGGGAGGCGGTCGCGAGTCTGCGCAACCTGGGCGCGCCACTCGGCGTCGACGCCGAGCGCCTCCGACGCTCGGATGCAGCGGTCGAAGAGTGCGCGGAGGATGGAGTTGTCCATCGTCGGCCCGGCGCAGAGGGCGACGCCGGCCGGGTGCGAGTTCTCGGGCGAGAGCGAGGGGCTCGTGACGAGCCAGCGGTGCTTCGGCTCCTCGACGAGGCTATCGAGGAAGAACTGCGCGGCGCCCCTCAACGTCGGGTAGATCCGTTCGAGGGTGGCGCGGTCGCCGGAGAACTCGTAGCGATCCCAGAGATGGAGGCAGAGCCAGGCACCGCCCATCGGCCACAGCCCCCAGAGCGGGCCGTCGATCGGCGCGGTGGCGCGCCACAGATCGGTGTTGTGGTGGGCGACCCAGCCCCGGGCGCCGTAGGTGTCCTGCGCGGTGCGCGCGCCGCTGACGGCGAGATCCTCGACGAGGCGCACGAGCGGCTCGGCGCATTCGCCGAGGTTGGCCGGCTCGGCGGGCCAGTAGTTCATCTCGGTGTTGATGTTGATCGTGTATTTGCTGCCCCAGGGCGGGTTGAGCTTGTCGTTCCAGAGGCCCTGAAGCGTCGCCGCCTGGCCGCCGGGGCGCGAAGTCGACAGCAGCAGGTAGCGGCCGAACTGAACGTAGAGCGCGGCAAACGAGGGATCCTCGCCGCGGGCGAACCGCGCGATGCGCTCGTCGGTCGGCCGCTGCCCGGCCTGCGCGTCGGCCTGCGGGCCGAGCGCGATGGCGAGGCGGCGGAACTTCGGCTGGTAGTCGGCGAGATGGTCGCGCCACAGGGTCGCGTAGCCCTTGGCGACGGCGCGGTCGAGCGCGGCGGCGACGAACTCCTTCGGCTCGCCGGTGAGATCCTGCCAGCTGCGGTAGTTCGTCGCGGCGGAGAAGATCAGGGTGAGCGCGTTGGCGGCGCGCACGTTGACGCATTCCTCGCCGGGCAACACGCGGCCCCCCTCGGGGAGGAGGCGTGCGGCGGCCTCGAACCGGAGCGCACCCTTGATGTCACCGAAATCGCGGTTGCGTCCGCGCATGCCGAGTTCGTCGCTCCGGCACCATTTCTCGACGCTCTGCCGCCACGACTCGATGCCGGGTTGTTGCGAGGCGAGAGAGAGGACGGTGTCGATGGAGCCCGGTTTGTCGGCGGTGAGGCGGACGACGATCACTTGGTCCACCGCGCTGACGAAGATCTCGCGCGTGAAGCGCACGCCATCGACGGTGTAGGTCACCCGCGTCGTCGCGGTGTCGAGGTCGAGCTCGCGGCGGTAGTCGGTGGCGCGCTCGTGGCCGGGGAAGTCGAGCAAGAGGTCGCCAAGAGGCTGGTACGCGGACTGCGAGAGCGGGCGGCCCATGAACTTCGCGGAGACGAGCTCGTCGGCCTCGCCGAACCGGCCGGCGAAGATCAGGCGGCGGAGTTCGGGCAGCGCGACGCGAGCCTCGGGGCTGTCGGCGTTGTAGGGGCCGCCGGTCCAGAGCGTGGCCTCGTTGAGCGCGAGGCGCTCGTGCGCGGTGCCGCCGTGGACGAGCGCGCCGAGCCGGCCGTTGCCGACCGGCAGCGCCTCGGTGATCGTCTCGCGGGCAGGGCGATCGTACCAGAGCGCGGACGCGGCGGTGGCGGCGGCCACGGCCGAGGGCAACGTGACGACGGCCGCGATCAGGGCGGCGGACAGGAGCGAGAGAGGTCGTTTCATTTCAGCAAAGGGTCCGGTTGCGCTGCTGAAGGCCTTGTGGCCGAGGCGTTCCGCTGCGCGAGCAGCGGCAGCATCGTGGCGGCGTATCGCGCCCCCAGCTCCCGGTATCCGGCCGGTGTGAAATGCAGACGGTCGGGATGGCAGGGACAACCGGCCGAGGAGACGACGTGGGCGGTCGGGATGGCCGTGGGCAGCGTGGCAATGATGGCATTCATGCTCGCGCATTCCCCGTCCTGATCGGCCGGCACCACTTCGCCGGCCAGCAGCGGGACAGCGGCCGCGTCGAGCCCGAGATCGCGGAGCAGGTTCGCGTAGACCGTCTTCACCTTCGCCGGCCAGTCGGTCTCGCCAGTATTCGATTCCCCCTGATGCAGGAGGATGCCCTTGATGACACCGGATCGCTGGGCCAGCCGCCCCATCTCCACCAGGCGTTGGTACGGGCTGCCTCCATACGCGGCGAGCGCCGGCTGCATCCACTCCGGCGCGGTCGCGATGTAGGCGGACTCGGTGGCGGTGTCGAACAGCTCGATCTTGCAGCCGCCTACGGCGACGTTGACGACCCCGACCCGGATCCCGGCCGGGAGCGCCGCCACCATCGCACGACCGAAATAGTCGGCCGGGCTCAGCCCGGCGCTCGGCCGGCTCAACGGCGGCGTCGCCGGATACCAGTTGCCCTTCAGCCGGCCCAGTTCCGGGAAATCGGTCGATGCCAATACCTGAAGACGCGGATCGATCGGGCCCTTCTCCTCCTCGGGGATCCCCGGGTATCCCTCCATGTTCGACTGTCCGAAGCAAAGGTAGATGTGGAGATTCGGATCCTGGGCGCAGGCGACCGTCGCCACGGAAAGGAGACCGGCCGTGAGGAGCGGTGTGAGCGAGTGTTTCATCGGGTTGCGGGGGCGAACGGATCTGGTGGGGAGCAAACGAGAGACGCGGGGCGCGAGGGTGGACTACGGCTGCGGCGGCCGGCTCACGCCGGCGGCGGTCTGCTCGACGGGCTTCATGGTGCCATCGGCATTGTATTCCAGATGCTCAACCGCGACGCTGCGGCGGCCGAGGCCGCCCTTCTCGCCGTTCAGCTCGAGGTCGGCGGTGTGGTAGAAGAGGTACCAGCGGCCCTGGAACTCCACGATGCCGGGATGGATCGTGTAGCTGTGCTTCGTCTGGTCGGTGAGGATGCCGCGGTAGGTCCACGGCCCGGTGATCTGCGGGGCGGTCGCGTAGCAGATCTTCTCCCACTGCCCCTGGTGCGCGAAGGCGGCGTAGGTGAGGTAGTAGAGACCGCCGCGTTTGTGCAGCCACGGACCCTCGGTGTAGTACGGCAGGTCGATGCGCCGGATCTCGCCGTCGATCTCGGTCATGTTCGGCTTGAGCCTGGCGAAGTAGAGGTAGGGGTTGCCCCAAGCGAGGTAGGCGGTGCCGTCGTCGTCGATGAAAACCGTGGGATCGATGTCGTTCCAGGGCTTGTCGCTGGGCGTGGTGTCGTCGCGCACGAGCGCGGTGCCGCGCGCGTCCGTGAACGGCCCGAGCGGGCTGTCCCCCACGGCGACGCCGATCGCCTTGCCCACGCACGGCTCCCCATGCTGCACCGTGGTGTAGAAAAAGAACTTCCCGTCCTTCTCCACGACCTGCGAGGCCCACGCCTCGCCGGTGGCCCACGTGAAGTCCGTCGGCTTGAGCACCGAGCCGTGCGGCGTCCAGCGCTTCATGTCCTTCGTGGAGTAGCAGAGCCACTCGGTGATGTTGAACATCTGCTCCCCGGTGGCCTCGTCGTGCCCGACGTAGAGGTAGAGCGTGTCGCCCACGACCAGCGGAGCGGGGTCGGCCGTGAAGGCGTCGCGGAAGAGCGGATTCGATCCCGGGGCCGTCGCGACCGCGGGCGGGGGGGCCTCCGCACGCAACAGCCGCACGTCGAACAACCCGCCGGCGAGCACCTTCTTGGCGACGAAACGAATCGTCACGTGACCGTCCGGCGCGGCGGCAAGAACCGAGGCAGGGATCTCATACTGTTTCTCCACGAACTCGCCCAGACTCTCGGCCACGAGATCCTGGGTCGCGATGAGCGTGCCGTTGGCGAGGATGTCGAACTGCCGTCCCGCATCGGAGCCCGAGTAGGTGACGGAGAGGGTCACCGCCTTCTCGCCGCGCGGGTTGAGCGTGTACTGGATCATGCGCCCATGCCGCCAGTGCCGGCCGTTGTAGATGCCGCTGTCCGTCTCCTCGCCCTGATAGGAGTGCTCGACCTCCGGCTGCTGCTCACCCGGCGCAACCCAGTCGAGCGTGGCCGCCTCGCGGGCCGCGCGGGCCCGTTCGGCCGCCGCCAACTGCTCCTGGCGGGCCGCCAGGCCCTCCTTGGTCGTGGTTTCCCAATACATCTGATACCGGGCATCGTGCAGGCGGAAGAACGGAACCAGCGGCAGGCCCTCCGGAACGGCCGGTTCAACCACCTCGACCAGCCGGAAACAGAGCGGACCGGCGGCCGGGTCGGCCACCACCTTGGCGGGGATCGACTCGGCCGTGGTCAAGAGGACCGGAGCCCGGTCGAGCGGCCGCTCGGGACCCATCGCCACGTGCGCCATGCGGGAGTCATCCGCGCGCAGACCGACCAGGTCCTGGGTGCCGGCGGGATGAGCCAGGACAATGGGGCCGCGCAGGATCGCATACCACGGGGAACCGTCCGGCAGACCCTCGACGGTGGTGCGCATCGGCAGGCCCACTTCGACTCTGTCGCCATCCCGCCACTCGCGGCGCACCGCGACATAGGAGGACGGCCCGGTCGCGACCGCGACCGGCTGGCCGTTGACGGTGACGGAGAATGCGCCCGGGGTGACCCAGCCCGGCTGGCGCAGATGGAGCGTGAAGGTTTGCGGCTGGGCGAGCTTCAGCGTGAGCCGCGTGCGCTCCTCGTCGGGGAAAGCGGTCTCCTGACGCAAGGTGAGGCCGCGCGAGGCATCCGCGAGTTCGGAGGGGATAAAGAGGTTGACGTAGAGCCCATCGGCCGCCCGCGCGTAGATGAACTCGCCGTAGCGTCCCGGATTTTCCATGCCGGTGCCGACGCAGCACCAGAAGCCCGCCTCGGGCTCCGAGTAGACCCGGTAGTGCCCGGGCCGGATCGGCGTGAAATAGACGTAGCCCGGATGCGCGGGGTTGATCGACGCGAGGATGTGGTTGTAAAGCGCGCGCTCGTAGTAGTCGACGTAGGCCGCGCGCGGATCGGCGGCGAACAACCGCTCGGTCAGCCGGAGCATGTTGTAGGTGTTGCAGGTCTCCGGCCCTTCCCGGTGGACAAGGACCCCGCGGAAACTGCGAGGATCGTTGAAATGTTCGGACACGCTGTTGCCGCCGAAGGCGACCGAGCGCCGCCCGGTGACGTTCTCCCAGAAGAAGCGCGCGCCGGATTCGGCCGCCTTGTCGCCGGTGAGCGTGGCGATGCGCTCGAGGCCGACGACCTTCGGGATCTGGGTGTTGGCATGTTTGCCGGTGAGCTGGTCCTGCTGCGCGATGAGCGGATCGAGCACCGCGTGGTGGTTGAAACGTTTCGCAGCCGCGAGGTACTTCGCGTCACCGGTGATCGCGTGGAGGTCGGCGAGGGTCTCGTTCATGCCACCGTGCTCCTGGTCGAGCATGCGCTGCATCTGCTCGTCGCTGAGGTGCGAGGTCAGCGCCACGCACCAGTCGCCCAGGCGGACGAGCAGGTCGCGGGCCTGTTGGTCTTCGGCCTCGAGGTAGGCATCGCGCAGGCCGGCGAAGGTCTTGTGCACGTTGTACCAGGGAACCCACTTTTTGTTGATCGCGGCGACATCGCCCCCGGAGATGGCGCGCCAGAGTTCGCGACTGCCGGGCACGCCGCCGAGGTAGCCGTCGCCGAACGCATCCTGGCACGCACGGAGTTCGCCCAGCATGTACGTGAGGCGGCGGCGCAGTTGTCCGTCGGGCGTATCCGCCCCGGCGGCGATCATGTGCGCGAGCGCCGAGAGGTAGTGGCCCGCGGTGTGACCGTCGAGGCCGATGCTCTCCCAGTTGCCGTAGGACTGGGCTTTCGCGGGCAAGCCGGCTTCGCGGCGGAACGGCGCGAGCAGCCGATCGGTGTCGAGCGCGAGCAGATACTCGCGGTTGGCCGCCACCGCCGTCGCGAACGGGCTGCCCTCGAGCAGTCGCACCGCCTGCAGCGGAACCATCGTCGCCGACGACGATGGCTCCACGTTGGCGCCAGGCCCGGCACCGAGGGACGGTGAGGCCAGAGCCAACAGCAGGGACGAGATCAGGAGGGTGTGTGCGGAACGAGAGGCCATGGGAAAGAGTGGGCGGCTTAGGTTGGGTCGGAGGGTTTTCACGGGACGAAGTTCACCTCCAACGGGTGACCGGCGTAGCGGACTTCGCGAACGGCGTTGGCGCCGGGTTCGAGCAATGAGATGGTGAGCGCGCGCTCGGCCACCATGCCGGGGAACAAACCCTGGCGGGCGCCGATGCGGAGCGTGCGGTTCGCGTCGTCCCACTTGAGCTCGTAGGTCGCGCGCTCGCCGCGTTCGTAGGCGTAGGTCTCGTTGTCGTCCTCGTAGACGGTGAACGTGGCGTCGGCGCCCGGGTAGATGCGGATCTCGTAGGGCGCGTCGGGGCGCTCGGTGGCGTATTGAAGATCGGCGGGGCCCATCGGCACGATGGAGCCGGCGCGCACGTAGAGCGGGAAGGATCCGAGCGGGCAGTCCATCGTGACCGACTGGCCGCCGGCGTGGCGCTGGCCGGTCCAGAAGTCGTACCAGTCGGCGCCGGCGGGAAGATAGGTGGCCAACGAGAAGTCGCTGTTCTTGGGCTGGTTCGCGAGGGCGTGGAGTTCGCTGGGCGTGCGCCACGCGAGACGGAAGAAACGCGACTGGCCGCCCTGGTGGAACTCAGCCTTCACGGTGACCTTCTGGCCGCGGGCGAGCGTGATCTTGGCGCTGCGGAGTCGTTTCGCACCGTAGCTCCAATCGTCGATCAGGAGGCGGCCGTCGAGGTGGAGGCGGGCGCCGTCGTCGTACTCGAGGGCGAACTCGTATTCGCCGTCCTCGGGCGCGGTGAGCGTGCCTTCCCAGCGGGCGGAGAAGTTGTCGAAGCCGTCGAGACCGGGCGGCGGGTTGGCGAGCGGCGGGCCGGGCCAGGCGTGTTCAAGGTTGGTGTCGATGGTCTTGCCGGCGGGCTTATCGAAATCGACTCCGGCGAAATACTGCACGGCGAGGCCGGGCTGGCCGTCGGGAGTGCGAAGCACCGCGGCGGGGATCGTGGCCGGCGGCGGATCGCTGAGGTGGTACATCGCGCGGGTGACGGGATGCACGAGGAACGCCGGGCCGAACAGGAAGGCGTCGTCGATCTGGCGGACCTTCGGGTCGTCCGGGAAGTCCAGCGGGAGGCCACGCATCATCGTGTAGGCGTCGGCGGTGCTCCGCCATGCAAGCGAGTAGATGTAGGGCAGCAGGCGGTAACGCAGCTGCGCGGCGCCGAGCAGCGAGTCGTAGATCTCGGGCGCGAGGGTCTTGAAGAGATAGGGCTCGCGCTCGATGTTCGCGCCGTGGATGCGGTAGATCGGGTTGAAGATGCCGAACTGGTTCCAGCGGGCGAAGAGCTCCTGGTATTCGGGATTCCGTTCGCCCTGGGGGAAGTTCACGAAGAACCCGCCCGTATCCTGGGTCCAGTACGGATGCCCGGCCATCGCCACGTTGAGGCCGCCCGCGATCTGGGCGCGGAACGTCTCCCAGCTCGCGGTGGTGTCGCCCGACCAGGACAACGCGGCGTAGCGCTGCTGGCCGGCCCAGGCGGAGCGGGTGAGCGTGAAGACGCGTTTGTCGCCCGTGGCGCGCTGGCCCTCGTAGGTGCCCTTGGTGGTGACAAGGGTGTAGGGATTGAGGTAACGCGTGAAATCGCCAAGGGCGTTGCGGCCGAGGCCCTTGATGTCGCGCTCGACCTCGATCGGATCGTGGCAGGCGCCGCCGACCTCGACCTCGGTGCCGTCCATCCAGAGCGCGTCGACGCCGACGTCGAGCAGGCCGCTCTTGATGTGTTTGAAATAGATCGCGCGGCCCTCGGGGCTGAAGGCGTCGTAGACGCGCGCCTGCTTGGAGATCCAGTGCAGCGGGGCGAAGCGCAGACCCTTGGCGTCGAGCTCGTGCGCGAGCGCGGTGTCGTTGCCGACGGAGGGCCAGATCGAGTTCATGAGCTTCACGTGGAGCTCGTCGTGGAGCGTCTTCGTGAGCGCGGCGGGGTTGGGGAAACGCTCCGGGTTCCAGATCATGCCGCTCCAAGTGCCGTCCTTGTCGCCGCCCCAGTACTGCCAGTCCTGGACGATGTAGTCCAACGGGAAGCCGGCGGCGCGGAAGTTGCGCACGACCTCGACGAGGCGGTCCTGGGTCTTGTAGCGCTCCTTGCTCATGAAGAGGCCGAACGCCTGCTTCGGGAACATGGGTGCGGCGCCGGTGAGGGTGCGGTAGCCGGCGATGACGCCGTCCATCGTGCCGCCGGCGACGAAGTAGTAGTCGACCCCGCCGGGCGCGCTCTCGGCCCAGAGGGTGGCGCCGGTCGTGTCGTCCTTGAAGGTCATCTTCGAGTAGATGTCCCAGAGGATGCCGTACCGGTTCGTGGAGACGAGGAACGGGACGACGATGCCGATGTTGGTCTGGACGAGCAGCACCTCCTTGCCGCGGTAGTCCATGTACGGCTCGTTGTACTGGCCGAGGCCGTAGAGCGACTCGTCGGGCGCGAGGGTGAACGTCTGGCGCACCTCGTAGCTGGGCGCGCCGGAGATCGTCACCGGTTTGATTTCGTACGGCCGGTCCGCGCGCTCGCGGGTGAGCACGCGACCGTCGGCGCCGAGGAAAGTCAGCGCGCCGGTCTTCTTGGCGGCGACGACGCGCAACCGCTCCGTGGCGATGGTGAGCGCTTCGGCAGACTCCTGCACGGTGAACGCCACGGCGGCCGGCTGCGCCACGACGGCGAGGCTCGGGTGCTCCCAATGGCTCGCGCCGAGGTTGGCGTTCACACGCACGATGCCGGGGCCGTAGAAGAGAATGTTCTTCGTGAGGCCCGCGACGCGGAGCTGCACGCCATGGTCGAGGCGGACGAAGGCGAAGGTATCAGCCGGTGTGGCGACGGGGGCGACAGCCTGCAGGTGGCTGTGCGGGTCGAGGCCGGTGGCAGCAGCGAGCTGCGGAGCCGAGGCGTTCGCGGTGGCGGCAACCACCGCGAACGAAAGGAACGGGCGAAAGAGACCGAGGGTAGCGGTCATGGGGCGGGTAATGGAGATGCGACCTTTGGAGGTCCTCTCGGTCAGCGGAAGAGCCGCTGGGAGAAGTGGTAGAGGTTGCTGGCCCAGGTATTCGGGTCGTGGTTGTGGTCGTCGACGTTCCAGATATGGGGCACGCCGTGCTCCTTGGCGTAGCGGTGCACGGCCTGCGAGAAGTTGATCAGGCCGTCCTTGTTGCCGCAGGAGATGTAGAGGAGCTTGAGCTGCTTGGTGGCGGCGGCGGGATCGGGCAGCAGCAGCGCGGGCGGCTTGGTGTTGGGCGCGGCGGAGAAGGCGCCGACCCACGCGAACGTGTCGAGGTGGCCGAGGCCGAAGTTGAAGGTCTGCCCGCCGCCCATCGAGAGGCCGGCGATGCCGCGGTGCGCGCGGTCGGTGAGGACGGAGAACTTCGCCTCGATCGCCGGGATCAGGCAGTCGAGCAGATCGCCCTCGAACTTGCCGAACGCAGCGGCCTTCTCGGGCTCGAAGGGGTTGCCGATCGCGCGGTCGTCGGCCATGGCGCGGCCGTTGGGCAGCACGACGATCATCGGCACGGCTTTCCCGTCGGCGATGAGGTTGTCGAGGATGACGGCCGGGGAGGCGAAGCTCAGCCACTCGTTCTCGTCGCCACCGATGCCGTGGAGGAGATAGAGCACGGGATACTTCTTCTCCGCGGAGTAGCCGGGCGGCAGGTAGACGTTGGCCTTGCGGCGCGTGCCGGTGACGGTCGAGTCGTATTCGAAGGGCACGACTTGGCCGTGCGCGATGTCGGCGCGCACGGTGCGGAAAGCCTCGGGCGGCTCCGGGAAGGCGCGGACGTCGTCGGCGGCGAGTTCGATCGGTCGGGCGAAGTTGGCGCGGGCGCGCTCGTCGGAGACCTGCTCGGGGTTCTCCTGGGCGAGGGTGGTCGCGGTGGCGGCGAGGAGGCCGAGGGCGAGTAGCGGGATGGAACGTTTCATTGGAAGGCGCGGAGCGGAGGGACGGCGTGAGGCCGCCGGGTCATCTGAAGTAGAGCTGGAGGGTTTCAGCGAGATAGTGGCGGGCGTTCATCCAGGTGTGGCCGCCGCCGGTGATGAGTTTCTGGTGCTGGATCTTGCGCTCGGCCAGCAAGTCGATGAAGGCCGACGCCTGCGGGTAGAGGAAGTCGTTCTTGCCCACGCCGAGCCAGAGGAGCTTGAGCTGCCGGTTGGTCGCGGCGGCGTCGGAGGAGAGCGCCGGGAGGTGCAGGTCGATGACCTCGGGCGTGAGGTAGGCGCTGTAGGAGCCGACCCAGGCAAACGTGTCGAGATGACTGAAGGCCGTGAAGAGCGACTGTCCCCCACCCCGGGAGAAACCGGCGATGGCGCGGCTCTCGCGCTCGGGGATGGCGCGGAAGTTGGTCTCCACGTAGGGCACGATCTCGGTGAGCAGCTCGTCACCGAACGCCTTGTACACCGTGGCCACCTCGGGCGTCCAGGGGCGCGGCATGCCCATGAGCATGTTGCCGTAGGGCATCACGACGATCATCGGCACGGCGCGCTTCTGGGCGATGAGGTTATCGAGGATGAAGTTCACCCGGCCGGCGCGGAACCAGGTCTCCTCGGTGTCGGTCGTGCCGCTCACGAGGTAGAGCACCGGGTAGCGCTCGGCGCCGGCGCGGTAGCCGGGCGGGGTGTAGATGACGAGCGGCCGCGTGCAGCCGAGGGCCTCCGACTGGTAGAAGGCGTAGGTGAGTTCGCCGTGGGGCACGTCCTGGACCGAGCGCAGCGACGGCTCCTCGTCGGGGATGTCGAGCAGGCTGGCCTTGAACCCCTCGTTGGGGAACACGTATTGGTTACCCGGATCGGCCACCCCTACCCCGTCGACGACGAAGTTGTAGGGGTAGAGATCGGGGGCGACGGGGCCGACGGTGGCGCTCCACACGCCGGTCTCGTCCATGGTCAGCAGCTGGTTGGCGGTGAGGAACTGGCCGCTGAGCTCGACCTTCTGCGCCTCCGGCGCGCGGAGACGGAAGGTGACCGTGCGGTCGGGGTGGACGACTGGGGAGATGACCGGCGCCTGGCGGGCGGGCTGGGCGAAGGCGCAAGCCGCCACGCCGAGCCCGACAGCGAGCGTGACGACGGTTCGGAGGTCGAACAGTGATTTGGTCATGGCACTCGCTGTCGCGGGGGTCACTTGGCGGGGACAGGCTGGTTCACGTCGGAGACCGACTGCTCGATGAGCGTGGCGACACCGCGCGGGTCCTCCTGCTGGGCAACGTGGTGGCCCGGGAAGGTGCGGATGGTCCAGCCACGGGCGACGGCGTTCTGCCAGCTCTTGTCCTTCTTCGCGCGCTCCTCGGCCGACTGGTCCTTCGGCACGAAGGCGACGTAGGTCACCGGCAGCGCGAGGGCGGCGGGGTTCTTGTAGGAGACGGGCGTGTTGAAGCACTTGATCGACTGGGCGACGCTGTGCGGCGGCTTGTCGCCGGGTTTCACCCACGAGACCTGCATCATGCCGTCGACGATGTTGGTGTTCGGCGGGTTGCCGCCGCCGAAGAGGTCCCAGATGGACTGGCCGTCGTTGGGCACCGCGGCGTCGAGGTAGACGACATGTTTGATCCGCTCGGGGATCCGGTCGATCACCCCGGTGATGACCATGCCGCCGTAGCTGTGCCCGGTGAGGACAACATCGTGCAGGTCCTCGAAGAGGATCGTGTTCACGACATCGTTGATGTGGGTCTGGAGGTCGATGTGCGGCCCGTTGAGGTGCATACGCTCGCCGAGGCCGGTGAGCGTGGCACGGTAGACGTTGTGACCATCGTCGGCGAGGCACTTGCCGGTGCTCTTCCATTCCCAGCCGCCGGCGGTGGCGCCGTGGACGAGAACGAAGGTGAGCTTCTCGCCGCTGTTTGCGGCGATGGCTCCGGCGGAAGCAACGAGCGCGAGAGCGCCCAGGACGATGGAACGAAGGAGTGATTTCATTGGTGATGAGTAGGGGGGACTAGCGGCGAGAGGTGTTTGTGTATCTGTGACCCGGCGACTCAGCGGGCCACACCGACGACGATCTGGGTGAACGAGTGGGCCGGGAACGAGTAGCGCAGCGCAGCGCCCTGGGTGGCGATCTGCTCGACCTTCGGCGGGTAGGTGTCGCGCGCCTCGTAGGTGTAGG
>DAOOFR010000003.1:0-47839 GCA_035415285.1 Opitutaceae bacterium | reverse complement strand
TGCCGGAGCGGATCGCGGTGGGCGCGAAGGGCAAGTTCGAGCACTGGACCCCCGCGGAGTTCCTCGCGCGGTATGATCGGGTCGGGTACCCGCAGGGGGCCTTGCTCGTCGTGGACCGGCGCAAGGCCCGGAGCGAGCGGTTCGCCGCGGTGCGCACGGCCTTGGCGCCCACGGAGAGCCCGGCCTCCACGAAACACTGGAGCCTGCTTCGGTTGCCTCCCGCGGAGAAGCCGGCGGTGCCGTCAACGGTGCCTGCGCCGGCCGCCGGCGGTTGAAATCCTGCTCCAGCCGAAAAAAGGCGTTGACCGCAGCGGGGCCGCCCGGCTTCCTCGCGGTTTCTTCCGACCAATCCTTTCCCTTTCCTCATGCCTATCGAGATCAAGATCCGCAAAAACGAACCGGTGGACCGCGCCATCCGCCGCATGAAGAAGAAGCTCGAGCGCGAGAACATCATCAAGGATGTCCGCGCGAAGCGCTACTACGAGAAGCCCTGCGAGAAGCGTCGCCGGAAGAACAAGGTCGCGGCCTTCACCGCGATGCTCCGCGCCCGCTACGCGCAGTGAGCGGTGTCTGATTTTTCGAACGCCGGTCGCCCGACCGGCGTTTTTTTGTGTCCGGAGATCGCGGGGAAGAATCTTGCTCCGCCCCGGTCGCAGCGGTTGCTTCGGAAGCCCTCTCCCCGGTGAAACCCGTTCTCTCCCTCTCGACCAGCTGGTTGTCGCACCGTCACACCGACGGCCACGCGATGCTGCGGGAGGTGGCCGACCTGGGTTTCGAGTGGATCGAGCTCAGCCACGGGATCCGGGTTTCGCTGGTGCCCGGCATCCTCAAGGCGCTCCACGAGGGCGTCATCCGGGTCTCCTCGGTGCACAATTTCTGCCCGCTGCCGGCGGGGTACACCTCGCCGGCGCCCAACCTCTACCGGCCTTCCTCCGCGGATGACCGCGAACGCAGCCAGTGGCTGCGGCACACCCGCCGCACGCTCGATTTCGCCAAGCAGGTGGGGGCGCGGGTGGTGGTGCTGCACCTCGGGTCGGTCGACTTCTTCTGGTTCGATCCGGTGAAGAGATACCGACGGTATCTCCAGACGCAGGGCGAGAAGTTCGCCGCCGAAGCTCCGGAGTATCGGGACCTGCTCGCCAAGACGCTGGCGCGCATCCGCCGGCGCGCGGGCCCGTACTGGGCGAACGTGAAGGCCTGCCTGGAGGAGATTCTTCCCTACGCCGAGGAGCGCGGGCTGCGCCTCGGGCTGGAGAACCGCGAACGCATCGAGGAGCTGCCGCTCGACGACGGTTTTCCCGAACTGCTCGCCGGCCTGAGCCGCCCCGGGGTGGCCGGCTACTGGCACGATGCCGGGCACGCGCAGCTCAAGCATCGCGCCGGCCTGCTCGTCCACCCCCAGCACCTCGAACAGAACGCCGCCCAGCTCGTCGGCTTCCATCTGCACGATGTCGATGCGACCGGCCGCGACCACCAGCCGCTCGGCTCGGGGCAGATCGACTTCGCCATGGTTGCGCGCTTCTTCCGGCCCGACCAGGTGTTTGTCCTCGAGTACGGCCCGAAGATCGCGGCCGCAGACGTGCTCGAATCCCGGCGACGCCTGCTCCCGCTGCTCCCGTCCTGACCCGCTTCCGAATCCATATCCCATGAATACCACCACCCGTTCGCTGCTGTCGGCTTCCCTCGCCCTTGGCGCCGCTTTCTCCCTCCGGGCCGAGGTCGCCGCCCCGCCCGCTCCACCCGCCCCGGCGCCGGCCCCGACGGTCGCCCCGGCCGAGAAATCGCCGCTCCTCGGCGAGCTCGAACAGCTGGTGGGCACGGTGGTCGCCAAGGTGCGGGCGGCGGACGGCCAGATCGAGGCGGCACAGTTGTCCGCCGAGTTCGCGCAGTTCGACGCCCTGGTCGCCAAGTACCCCGAAGCCAGGCCCGAGGAACGGGCCGGCGTGCTCTACGCGAAGGCGCTGATCTGCCTGCAGGTGTTCGGGGACTACGAACAGGGCGCGGCCATCGTCCGGCGCTTCAAGACCGAGTTTCCGACCACCGAGTTTGCGGCGAAGTCCGACGAGATCCTGGCCGCGATCGAGCAGGAGCGCCAGGCCGCGGAGCTGCGCAAATCGCTCGTCGTCGGCGCGGTGTTCCCGGGGCTCGCGGGCAGGGCGCTCGACGGGACCGCCGTCTCGACGGACGCCCTCAAGGGCAAGGTGGTGCTGGTCGACTTCTGGGCCACCTGGTGCCCGCCCTGCCGCGAGGAGATCCCGAACATGCTCGCCGCGTACGAGAAGTACCATGCCAAGGGTTTCGAGGTGCTCGCGGTGAGCCTCGACCGCGACGAGGCCGAGCTGAAGAAGTTCATCGCGGAGAAGAAGCTGCCCTGGCCGCAGATCTACGACGGGGCCGAAGCGCTCGCCGAGAAGTTCGCGATCGAGGCGATCCCCACGACCTTCCTGGTCGGCGCCGACGGCACGATCGTCGCGACCGAGCTGCGCGGCGGCGATCTGGAGACCCGCCTCGGGAAGCTGCTTGGCGGCAAATAGGCCGGACTCAGGCGTGGGCGAGCAGCTCGCGCACCCAGCGCCGATGTGGGCCGGAGAGCGCGATGCGCTCCAGCTCCGTCAAGGACACCCAATGCAGCGCCGCACCGCCGGCGCTGTTTTGTTTTCCGGAGAGCGCGGCATCGGCCGCCACCGGTTGGTCTCGCCAGCGGTGGATCGATTCCTCGATCCGGTAGCGGGTGATGCTGCGCGAGCGACGCAGGAGCAGTTCGCCGCGCCGGGCGTCGGCGTCGCTCAGGCCGAGGTCGGCCGCGGCGGGCAGTTCGTGCAGATCGGCGAGGCGCTTCGAGGCGGCGGCGGCGCGGTGCAGCAGCAGCTTCCCGCCGTGCACGCACCAGAGCCGGACGACGGCGCGCCGCTCGGTCCGCGGGCGTTCGAGCCGCGGGATCGCGGCCGCGGCGGCCGGATCGGCGGTGGCGCAGTGCTTGAGCAGCGGGCACACCAGGCAGGTGGGCGAGCGCGGAGCGCACACGAGTGCGCCGAGCTCCATCATCGCCTCGTTCCACTCGCCGGGATGGGCGGGGGCGAGAACCTCGGCGGCGAGCGGGCGGAAGTGTTTCACCATCGCGGAGCCCGAATCGAACGGGGTGGTGTCGCCGGCGAGGCGGGCGAGCACGCGGGCGACGTTGCCATCCACGCAGGCCACGCGGTCGCCGCAGGCGATGCTGGCGATGGCGGCGGCGGTGTACGGGCCCACGCCGGGCAGTTCCTGCCATTCGGCGGCGGTGCGCGGCGGAGCGGGCCGGGCGGCGACGGCGCGGGCGAGCCGGTGGAGGTTGCGGGCCCGCGAGTAGTAGCCGAGCCCCTCCCAGTGCTTCAGCACGGCGTCCTCCGGGGCGGCGGCCAGCGCGGCGAAATCGGGGAAGCGTTCCAGCCACCGTGTGAAGTAGGGCAGGACGGTCTTCACCTGTGTCTGCTGGAGCATGAACTCGCTCACCACCGTCTTGTAGAGGGCCGGAGCTTCGCGCCAGGGCAACGCGCGCCGGTGGGCGCGGAACCAGTCCAGCAGCGACCGGCGCAGCGCGGGCAGGGAACGCGGAGGGAGGGTGTGGGCCACGGCGGCCACGACAACGCCCCGCACGGCGCTGGCAAGCATGGGCGCAACCCCCGGGCGGGGCTTGGCGAAAAATGGTTCGCCGGGCCTTCCGCGGACCCTACGGTGGCGGCCGCCCCATGAACGATCTCGTCACGATGGCGCACGTGGCCAAACGGGCCGGCGTGCATGTCACCACGGTCTCGCTGGCGCTGCGCAACCATCCCAGCCTGCCGGAGCACACCAAGGAGCGGATCCGGGCGTTGGCGGCGGAGATGGGGTACCGCCCGGACCCGAGCCTGCGGGCCCTCATGGCGTATCGCAAACGGCAGCGCCAGGTGCGGACGGTCGAGACGCTGGCGTACGTCACCAACTGGGATTCGCGGTGGGTGTGGAAGGAGTTTTTCGCCCACGCGCAGTTCTTCGAGGGCGCCACGCAGCGCGCCCAAGAGCTGGGCTATGCGCTGGAGCATTTCTGGCTGGGAGAGCCGCAGCTGAGCGAGCGCCGGTTGGGCGACATCCTCTATGCGCGCGGCATCGCCGGTCTGGTGCTGGCCTCGCAGCGTTTCGACCGCGACATCCGGCTGGACTTCGACTGGGCGCGCTTCGCGGCAGTGAAGATCGACTACTTCCCCCATGAGCCGCAGCTGCATGCCGTGACCAACGACCAGCGCTCGATCCTGCGGCTGGCCACCCGCAAGGTGCTGGCGGCCGGGTACCGCCGGGTCGGTCTGGTCCTGCACGCCAATTGGGACCTCGGTACGGACTTCAGCCTGTCCACCGGGTTCATCGAAGCGCAACAGGCGATTCCGGTGCGCCAGCGGATCCCGATCCACTATATCGAGAAAGCGAATCCGCCTCCCGACGAGAAGTGGGGGGGGCGCGCGCCCCGCTCCGCCCTCGAGGCGTGGCTGCGCAAGTACCGTCCCGAGGCGGTGATCGGTTTCGGCCCGGCCGTCCTGCCCCAGCTGCGGGAACTGGGCCTCTCGGTGCCGCAGGATCTCGCGTTTGCCGACATGTGCGTGGAAAAACCCGACGGCACGGTCGCCGGGGTGCGGCACAATTGCCGGCGGGTGGGCGAGCTGGCGGTCGAACTGCTGGCGGGCCAGCTCCAGTTGCACCAGGTGGGACTGCCGCCGTTCCCGACGTCGACGCTGGTCGAAGGCACCTGGTTCGACGGCGCCACGCTGCCGGTCCGCCGCGGCTGACGGCGCGTGCGTTGACACGCGGCGTGTGCGCCGCACGATCCGGGCTTCCCTCGCATGAGCCACGCCGAACACCCATCTCCCTTCGACTCGATCGAGGACGCGATCCGCGCCATCGCCGACGGCCAGGTCGTCATCGTGGCCGACGACGAGAAACGCGAGAACGAGGGGGATCTCATCATGGCCGCCGCGAAGGCGACGCCCGAGACCATCAACCTGATGATCCGCTACTGCAGCGGCATCATCTGCGTGCCCACGGTCGGGCACTGGCTCAAACGCCTCGGGCTCGGCCCGATGGTCACCCAGAACCGCGACTCCTTCCGTACCGATTTCACGGTGACTGTCGACGCCGCCGAGGGCATCACCACCGGCATCAGCGCCTACGACCGCACCCGCACGATCCAGATTCTGGCCGACGAGCATTCGCGGCCCGACCAGCTCGTCCAGCCGGGGCACGTGTTCCCGTTGCGCGCCCGCCCGGGCGGGGTGCTCGAGCGTGCCGGCCACACCGAGGCCGCGGTCGACCTCGTCACCCTCGCCGGTCTGCCGCCGGTCGGCGTGCTGTGCGAGCTGGTCAACGACGACGGCACCGTCAAGCGCCTGCCGCAGCTCATCGAGTTCAAGCGCCAGTTCGGCCTGAAGATGATCTCGACGGCACAGCTGATCGAATACCGCCACCGCCGCGAGGCGCTGGTGGAGAAGGTCGCGACCCGGCCGTTCGCCAGCGAGTTCGGGCAGTTCGACCTCCACATCTTCCGCAGCCGGCTCGACGGTCGCGAACACCTCGCCTTCACGATGGGTACGGTCGGGGCCGAGCCCACGCTGGTGCGCGTGCAGAGCGAGAACGTGCTCAGCGACGTCTTCCGCGGCGAGGGGCTGACCGGCTACCATTCGCTCACCGCGTCGCTCAAGCGCATCGCCGCGGAGCGGCAGGGCGTGGTGTTGTACATGCAGCACAGCTCCGCCATCGGCGACACGGTCGCCAACCCGGCGGCCCCGCTCGGCCAGCCGGCGATGAATCTGCGCGACTACGGTCTGGGTGCCCAGATCCTGGTGGCACTCGGCCTGCGCAAGATCCGGCTGCTGTCCGGCACGACCGCGCGGCACGTCGTGGGTCTCGAGGGGTACGGCCTGGAGATCGTCGAGCAGGTGCCGGTGTGAGGCGGACGCGGCGGGGTGCTTCAGCCCGCGCCGCTCGGCCCGGCACTCGCACCAGGTGAGGGCCTGGCCTCCCCCGGTGCGGCCTGACGGAGCGCCCCACGCGCCGGCGGCCGGCGCCGCGCCGCATTTCCGCCACCTTTCGTGTTGCCAGTCGGGGCGGAAGCCAAACCGTGAACCCCTCGCACCTCCCACCGTTGTTTCCCACGCCATGAGCCTCCAAGCACCCTCCGCCCTCGCGATCGACGCCCGCGGCCTGCGTTTCGGCATCGCCGCCGCACGGTTCAACGCCGGCTATGTCGACGCCCTGCTGGAACGCTGCGTGGCCACGCTGAAGAGCGCCGGCGCGGCCGAGGCGGTGGTGGTACGCGTGCCGGGCTCCAACGAGCTGCCGGTTGCGATCCAGGCGTTGGCCGACCGCCGCGAGTTCGACGCCCTCATCGCCCTGGGCGTGCTCATCCGCGGCGACACGATCCACTACGAGGTGATCGCGTACTCGGCCACCCACGGACTGCAGGATGTCGCGGTCGCCACGCGCGTGCCGGTGATCAACGGCGTGCTCACCGTCGAGAACGACGCCCAGGCGCGCGAGCGCTGCCACGGCTCGACCGACCGCGGCGCCGAGTTCGCCCGCGCCGCCGTCGAGATGGCCGACCTTTTCCGCAACCTTCGACCCACCGCATGAGCAGTCCGATCCAACAACGCCGCGACGGCCGCATGGCCGCGGTCCAGTTTCTCTATTCCTGGGAGATCAACCGTCCCGAGGATCTCGCCCAGGCCCTCGAGCTGTTCTTCGCCGAGCAGGAGCAGCCGCGCGACCATTTCGCCTTCGGCGAGGAGCTCATCCACGGCGCGATCGAGCACATGTCGGAGATCGATGGGCACATCCGCGGTCTCGCCCAGAACTGGGACTTCGAGCGTATCGCGAAGATCGACCTGACGATCCTGCGCGTGGGCATCCACGAGATGCTGCATCGCAAGGACATCCCGCCGGTGGTCTCGATCAACGAGGCGATCAATCTCTCCAAGCAGTTCTCCAACGCCGACGCCAAGCGTTTCATCAACGGCATCCTCGACCGCCTCAAGGACCAGCTCGGCCGCGACGCCCGCAAGACCGCCGAGGAGTGAGGCGAGTACGCTTCGATCAATCTGGAACTCAGGAAATCAGGAAACTGAATCCGGGACACCCTCGATGGCTCAGATCGGCAACAAGGAACTGAGCAGCAGGGTGATCGAGGCGGCGATCGAGGTGCACAAGACCCTCGGTCCGGGGTTCATCGAGTCGGTGTACGAAAGCGCCCTTTGTCTCGAACTCACACGCCGCGGTATCGCCTTCGAGCGGCAGAAGACGATCCCGGTTCTTTATCGCGGTGAGCCTGTCGGCGAGCACCGCCTCGATCTCCTCGTGGAGAGCACGCTCGTCGTCGAGCTGAAGGCGGTCGCCGCCCTCGACGATGTCTTCTTCGCCATTGGGCGCTCCTACATGAAAGCAGTCGGTGCCGAAGACGGCTTGCTCCTCAACTTCGCCACCATGCCGCTGACCATTCGTCGTATCGGACGCGAGTGGCACCCAAACTCTTCCGTATCCTGATTTCCTGAGTTCCAGATTTTTCGATTGGTTCTCCATCCAGCCCCTTTTTCCTGATGTTCGGCCTTTTCAAGAAGTTCAAAGACGGTCTCACCAAGACGGCGCAGAAGCTCGTCGCCAGCGTCGGCGGGCTGTTCGGCCAGAAACCCATCGATGCCGCCACGCTCGACCAGCTCGAGGAGGCGCTCTATGGCGCCGACTTCGGCGTCGAGACCACCGGCGAGATCCTCGAGGAGATCCGTGCCGCGTATAGGAAGGACAAGAACCTCCACGGCCAGGAGGCCGCCGCCATCGGCGCCGCCGTCCTGCGCCGCGTGCTTGCCGGCTCCGAGGGCGTGCTCGGTCCCGTGGGCGACAAACCGACGGTCATCGCGCTCATCGGCGTCAACGGCTCGGGCAAGACCACCACCTGCGCGAAGCTCGCGTGGCGCCTCAAGCAGGACGCCGCCAGCGTCACGATCGGCGCGTGCGACACCTTCCGCGCCGCCGCCAACGAGCAGCTCAAGGTCTGGTGCGACCGCCTCGATCTCGAACTCATCGCCAGCCAGCACGGCGCCGATTCCGCCGCCGTGGCCTTCGACGCCATGGCCGCCGCCAAGGCCCGCGGCCGGGACTACGTGCTTCTGGATACGGCCGGACGTCTGCACACGAAGTCGAATCTCATGGACGAGCTGGCCAAGGTCCGCCGCGTCCTCCAGAAGCACGATCCGTCCGCCCCGCACCACAGCTGGCTGGTGATCGACGGCAGCCACGGCTCCAACGCTATCGAGCAGGCCAAGGAGTTCCACCGCGCCTTCGGCCTCACCGGTCTCGTGGTGACGAAGCTCGACGGCACCGCCCGCGGTGGTGCGCTCGTCGGCATCTACCGCCAGCTCAAGCTCCCGGTCTATTTCCTCGGCTTCGGCGAACAGCCCGAGGACCTGCAGCCCTATACGGTCGACAACTACGTGAAGGCCGTCTTCGGGCTGGAGAGCTGAGGCGGAGAAGCTTCGGACGTGTCACAGAGGGCACGGAGACAGACGAGAACACAGAGGACTGAAAAGGCATGATGAAGCCGCTCTGACGCGACGGCACGCCTCGAGGTGTGATCGTTCGGCGGATGTCCCTTCGGACGGTACGGTAGGCGAGGTCAGGGGCCGGCGTGCCGAAGCAGTGCCCACTTGCAGGCCGGGGGGCGCAGAAGAAAGTCGTCAGCGGCCGGTGCGCCGCCCACGCTTCGCGCCATGGAAGCTCCCGCACTCGTCCTGCTGCTCGATTACCCCGAAGGGGACTGGCTCCCCGCGGAACTCCGGCAGGCGCTGGGCGACGAGTTCGCCGCCCGGATCGTGCGGCTGCTCTCCGAACTGCAACTGGCGAACGCCCCGCAGAACTGGCCGACGGAGGTCCATGTGGCGCCGGGCGAGCGCGTGGCGGACGTGCGCCGGTGGCTCGGCTCCAAGCCGATCACGGTGCACGGCCAACTGACGGCGCCGTGGGGCGAACGGGTGGCGCAGGTGGCGGCGGAGGCGACGTTGCGGCACGACGACATGGTGATCCTCCTGCGCAGCGATTGCCCGTATTGCGGGCTGGAGCAGATCGTCGCGGCCGCGAAGGCGTTGCTCGACCACGACGTGGTGCTCGGACCGGCGACCGACGGCGATTTCTACCTGCTCGGGCTTCGGCGCTGGCCGGAGGGCCTGCTGCACGAGGTGAACTGGGGCACGAACCAGGTCCTTTTTGCGATCACCAAGCGCTGCACCGAGCTGGGGCTGAAATACCAGCTGCTCGACCCGCTCGAACGCGTGACCAACGAAGCCTCGTGGGACCGCGCGGTGACGCGGATTGCCGGAAAGCAGGAGTAGGCCCACGGCCACCGCCCCGGTGCCGCCTGCTCAGTTCGGACCGTTGTCGCCCGGGGTGGGGATGGGCTGGGCCGGGAGATGGACTGTGACGGTGGTGCCCATGTCCGGCTGGCTGGTGATGGTGAGCTGGCCGCCGTGCAGCTCCGCAAGCCGCGAGACGATGGCCAGGCCGAGCCCGGAACCCTGCTGCTCGTGGATACGGCGTTCGAACTGCACGTAGGCGCCGATGTTGTCGACGTGTTCGGGCTTCATGCCGCGGCCCTGGTCGCTGACGCTGATCTCGGTCCAGGACCCGTCGGTGAGGGTGCGGACCACGACGGGCTTGCCGGAGGCGGAGAACTTGCAGGCGTTGTCGACGAGCTCCTCGACGATCTTGGTGAGGTTCGACTCGGACATCGCGACCAGTCCGTCCAGGAGGTCGAGCTGGAGGTCGGAGGCGCGGCCTGCGTCCTGGACTTTGCGCCGGGCGGCGGTGCCGACCGGGCCGGCCGCCGGGAGCGGCGCGACCGCGCGCAGCGCGCGAACCCGCTCGGGCTGGACGGACATCATCTCGATCTGGGCGTAGACCAGAAAGTTCATGATGAGGCGGTGGAGTCGCACGCCGGAGAGCTTGATGTCGTTGCCGAACTCGCGCAGTTCGGCGGGGGCGAGACTCTCCGCCTCGTTGGCGATCATCTCGGCCATGCCGATGATGCCGGTGAGCGGGGTGAGGAGCTCGTGGGGCAGCATCATCGAGATGTTGCTGCGCAGCTCCGAGAGCCGGTGCTCGGCCTCCTCGCGGATGGCCTGCTGCTTGTTCAGGCGCGTGCGGACGACGTCGACCAGCTCGTGGAGGCGGAAGGGTTTCGGCAGGTAGTCGTCGGCGCCCAGCGACATGCCGTGCCGCATGCCCTTCAGGTCGGCCCGGCCGGTCATCAGGATGAAGGGGATGTTGGCCGTGGCCTTGTCGGTGCGCAGGGCGGAGAGGGTGTCGTAGCCGTCCATGCCCTTCATGTTGATGTCGCTGACGATGAGGTCGGGGCGGACGGAGCGGGCGAGTTGCATGCCGCTGATGCCGTCCTCGGCCTCGAACACCTCGAAGTTCTCGGCGCGCAGGCCGAGGACGATGGCTTCGCGGAGCATGACTTCGTCGTCGATGACAAGGATCTTGGTCATGGGCAGGTGCGCTGGCGTGGGAATCGGAAAGGACGATAACGAGGATCGGCGCAAGGGAGAGCGGATTGTGTTCAAAGATGTATGAAAGCAGGTCCGGTTCCGCTCGTGGCGTGAGTGTCAGCGAGTGGGGCGCGGTCGGGTGGGCGGGGCGCGCCGCACGATGGCCCGGGCGGCGTTAACGCCCGATTGGCGGCTGGGAAACTCCCCTCTGCTGGAGGCGGAGGCGGAGGAGTGCCCTTTGCTCGCGGCCGCACGGACGACACGAAGAGCCCCGCGCCGTGGTTGGCGCGGGGCGAGGGGAGTTCCCGGAGCGGTGCGAGCGAGCTCGCACCCTACGAACGAAGGTTCACTTCTTCTTCGCCGCCTTCAGCTCGGCGACGGCGGCCTGGGCGGCGGAGAGCCGCGCGACCGGCACGCGGAAGGGCGAGCAGGAGACGTAGGTGAGGCCCAGCTTGTGGCAGAACTTCACCGAGTCCGGATCGCCGCCGTGTTCGCCGCAGATGCCCAGCTTGATGTCGGGCCGCGTCTTGCGGCCCTTCTCGATGGCGAGCTGCATGAGCAGGCCGACACCGCCCTGATCGATCGAGGCGAACGGGTTCTTCTTCACGATCTCCTCGTTCTGGTAGGCGGGCAGGAACGAGCCCGAGTCGTCGCGCGACATGCCGAGGGCGGTCTGGGTTAGGTCGTTGGTGCCGAAGCTGAAGAACTCGGCGGTCTGGGCGATCTCGTCGGCGGTGATGGCGCCGCGCGGGATCTCGATCATCGTGCCGACCTTGTAGGCGATCTTCACCTTCGCCGCCTGCTGCACGGCGGCAGCGACCTCGTGGACGATGGCCACCTGCAGGTCGAGCTCCCGCTTGAAGCCGACCAGCGGGATCATGATCTCGGGGTGGGCTTTCACGCCGAGCTTCTTCGCCTCGACGGCGGCCTCGAAGACGGCGCGGGCCTGCATGGCGGTGATCTCCGGATACCGGATGCCGAGGCGGCAGCCGCGGAAGCCGAGCATGGGGTTGAACTCGTGAAGCTCGCGCACGCGGGCCATGATCTTCTCGACGGGGATGTTGAGCTTCCGGGCGAGGTCCATCTGCTGCTCCTTGGAGCTGGGGAGGAACTCGTGGAGCGGCGGGTCGAGGAACCGGATGGTGGCCGGGAAGCCCTTGAGCGCCTTGAAGATCCCGAGGAAGTCGGCGCGCTGGTAGGGCAGGATCCTGGCGAGGGCGGCCTCGCGGGCGCCGGTGGTGTCGGCGAGGATCATCTCGCGCATCGCGTCGATGCGGTTGCCCTCGAAGAACATGTGTTCTGTGCGGGTCAGCCCGATACCGGTGGCGCCGAAGGCCATGGCGTTCTGCGCCTGCTCGGGGGTGTCGGCGTTGGTGCGGACCTGGAGCTTGGTGATCCGCGCGCACCACTTCATGAGCTGCGCGTAGCTGCGGAACTTCTCGGTCTGCTTCGAGGCGGCGTCGTCGTGGAGCAGGCCGGCGACGATCTCGGAGGGCGCGGTCTTGATCTGGCCGGCGTAGACGGAGCCGGAGGTGCCGTCGATCGAGAGGAAGTCGCCCTCGGCGAAGAGCTGTCCGGCGATGTTGGCGACCTTCTTGTCGTAGTCGATCTCGACGGCGGAGGCGCCGCACACGCAGACCTTGCCCATCTGGCGGGCGACGAGCGCGGCGTGCGAGGAGACGCCGCCGCGGGCGGTGAGGATGCCTTCGGCGGCGATCATGCCGCGCAGATCCTCGGGCGAGGTCTCGACGCGCACGAGCAGCACCTTCTCGCCCTTCTCGGCGGCTTGCACGGCACGGTCGGCGTTGAAGTAGATGCGGCCGGTGGCGGCGCCGGGGCCGGCGGGCAGGCCGGAGGCGATGACCGGGGCTTTCTTGATCTCGGCGAGGTCGAAGATCGGGGCGAGCAGCTGTTCGAGTTGGTCGGCCGGGTTGCGGAGGATGGCGGTCTGCCAGTCGATGAGCCGCTCCTTCACCATATCGATGGAGAACTTGAGCGCGGCGGCGGCGGTGCGTTTGCCGTTGCGCGTCTGGAGCATGAACAGCCTGCCGTCCTGGATGGTGAACTCGATGTCCTGCACGTCCTTGAAATGCTTCTCGAGGAGGGCGCGGACCTTGAGCAACTGGGCGTAGGCCTCGGGCAGATGCTCCTTGAGCCGGGCGACCGGTTCCGGGGTGCGCACGCCGGCGACGACGTCCTCGCCCTGGGCGTTGATGAGGAACTCGCCGTAGAACTCGTTGGTGCCGTTGGCGGGGTTGCGGGTGAAGGCGACGCCGGAGCCGGAGCGTTCGCCGGTGTTGCCGAAGACCATGGCCTGGACGTTCACGGCGGTGCCCCACTCGGTCGGGATGTTGTACTTCTGGCGGTAGACGATGGCGCGGTCGTTCATCCACGAGCCGAATACCGCGCCGGCGGCACCGCGCAGCTGGTCCCACGGATCGTCGGGGAACTCCCGGCCGGTGCGGTCCTGCACGAGGGCCTTGAAACGGACGACGAGCTCCTGCTGGTCCTCGGCGGTGAGCTTGGAGTCCTCGATGTCGGCCTGGTAGCGCTCCTGCTTGAGGTCGTGGATGACGGTCTCGAAGGGTTCGTGGTCCTCGTGCTCGCGCTTCTGCACGCCGAGCACGACGTCGCCGTACATCTGGATGAAGCGGCGGTAGCAGTCCCAGGCGAAGCGCGGGTTGCCGGTGGCCTGCTCGAGGGCGCGCACGGTGCGGTCGTTGAGCCCGAGGTTGAGGATGGTATCCATCATACCGGGCATGGAGTCGCGGGCGCCGGAGCGCACGGAGACGAGCAGGGGCATGGCGTCGGTGGCGCCGAACTTCGTGCCCATGATGCGCTCCATGTTGGCCAGGCCGGCCTCCATCTGCGCCTGGAGCTCGCGCGGGTAGGTGCGTTTGTTGGCGTAGTAGTGGGTGCAGACCTCGGTGGTGATGGTGAAACCCGGGGGCACGGGCAGGCCGATACGGGTCATCTCGTGGAGGTTGGCTCCCTTGCCGCCGAGCAGGGGGCGCATCGAGCCGTCGCCGTCGGCCTTGCCGGCGCCGAAGAGGTAGACGTGCTTCGGGGCCTTGCCGGCCCGGGGCGGGCGGACGGGGGCGGACTTCTTCGCGGGAGCCGGCGCCTTCTTGGCGGCGGTTTTCTTGGCTTTGGATTTCGCAGGCATCGCTGTGTTTGGGTTGAGGAACGATGGAGAGTGTCGGCCGGGGGCGGCCGCTTCTGCGTGGAGGGAAAGCGTCCCGGTTATTCCCGCGGGGGTTTGTAGTGTCAACGTCGGGAGCGTGGCGCGGACCCGACGGGAGGCGGGAAGAAGCGCGGTTTCTGCGCGCGTTGCGGGGGATGGCGGGAGACTCATCGCGGCGGCCTCCGCCCTCGCTGGTTGCACCCGCGGGGCAGTGCTCCCAAGCTCGCTGCGTGGACCTGAGCGACCTCTACCAGGAAATCATCCTCGATCATTCCCGGCATCCGCGCCACCACGGCGCCTGCGCGGGCGAGACGCATGGCGCCTGCGCGGAGAATCCGACCTGCGGCGACGAGGTGGCGGTGCACCTGCGCGTGTCGCCGGAGGGGCGCGTGGAGGAGGCGACGTTCACCGGGCAGGGCTGTGCGCTCAGCCAGGCCTCGGCCTCGCTGCTGACCACGAAGGTCCGCGGGCGCCCGGCCGCGGAGGTGCTGGCGACCGCGGCGCAGGTGCAGCGCTTGTTCACCGGGGAGCCGTTGCCGCCCGCGGAAGTCGAGGCGCTCGGCGACCTGCAGGCGTTGCAGGGGGCGGCGCAGTTTCCGCAGCGCGTGAAATGCGTGACGCTCGCCTGGCATGCGCTCGCGGAGGCGCTGGGGCCGGCCGCGGCGCCCGGCGGGGGGCCGGAGGCGACTTGACGCCGGCGCGCTCCGCCCGCTGATCTTCTCCCGTGCCACCTTCCCCCCAGCTTCCCGAGAACGAGCCCGACGGGCTGGAGACGCTGCCCGCGCACGCGGGCGAGAAGGTCATGGGTTTCCTCGACCACCTGGAGGAGCTGCGCTGGACGCTGGTGAAGTGCGCGATCACGGTCGCGGTCTTCGCGGCGATCGCCGGCGTGTTTCTCCCGCAGGTGCGGGGTGTGCTCGAATGGCCCTGGGCGCGGGCCCTCGCGGACTACCCGGCCCAGCCGCTGCAACTGCGGACCGACACGCCGATGGAAGTCTATGGCGTGATGGTGCAGATCTGTGTGGTGCCGGCCCTGGTGGCGGCGGCGCCGTTCGCGCTGTTTTTCCTCGGGCAGTTTGTCGTGCCGGCGCTCTCGCCGAAGGAGCGGCGGGTGGTGGTGCCGGGCGTGGTCGTGGCCGTCCTCCTGTTTCTGGCCGGAGCGAGCTTCAGTTTCCTGCTGCTCGTGCCGGCGTCGATCCGGGTCGCGATCGAGGCCAACCAGTGGATGGGCTACGCGATGATCTGGACGGTGGGATCCTACTACAGCCTGATGACGTGGCTGGTCGTGGGCATGGGGGCGGTGTTCGAGTTTCCGCTCGTGGTGGTGGCGCTCGCCTATCTTGGGATTGTGAGCACGGCCGCGTTCCGGCGCTCGCGGCGGCTGGTGATCGTCGGCTGTTTCGTCGCGTCCGCGATCATCACCCCGACGCAGGACCCGATCACGATGACGCTGGTCGCCGCTCCGTTGTGGGCCCTCTTCGAGGCCTCGCTGCTGGTCGGGGCGTTCATCGAGCGCCGGAAGGCCAGGCAGGAGGCCTTCGACTGGCGCCGCACCTACGGCGCGGCCGACGAGTGATCGGGCGGGCGGGCCGGCACGCCGCAACGGCGGCGCCGGTTTCCGGCTCAGTGGCGGGCGCGGGCGGCCTCGCGTTGATGGCGATGGACGGCCTTGAGCATCTGCCATGCTATCCAGAATACGCCCGTCATGCAGGCGGCGGCGTAGGCCGACCAGAGCGTGATCTGCACCGGGTCCTCGGAGGGCACGTGCGGCCCGGCGAGCCGGAAGAAGAGGGCGAAGGCGGCCAAGGTCAGCACGCCGTCGATCACGATGTTCAGCGGGGATAACTTGTGCGGGGAAGGTTCGGCCATGGCGGAGTAATGGGCGAGGGGGCGCCGACTTGGCAAACCGCTCCGTGCCGGCCCGGGCGGATAGAAGCCATGGAGGGGGCCATGTCGGCGGGCCATAAAGCGTACGCCGCCGAAGTCGCCGCCGGCCTTCGGCCCGACCGGAAGCGGGTTCAGGCGCTCCCGGTCGCGACCTGCTCGCGCAGACACCGGAGGTACGCCGGCAGGAGCTCCGACCGGTTGCTCTTCTGCCAGATGGCGGAGAGTGCGAACGGCTCGCAGTCGGTCTCCACGAGTTGGACTCCCTGCTGGCCGCTGCGCGCGAACGAGGCGAGGGTGGGACACACGCCTTCGCCGGCGGCGACGAGCGTGAGCATGCCGTCCATCGTCGGTGCGGTGGGCCCGAACTTCGGGGTGAACTGCGCCTTGCGGCAGATCTGGACGACGAGATCGCGGAAGCCGGGGGCCTGTCGCGGATTGAGCAGCACCCAGCGTTCGTCGCGCAGTTCTCCCAGCGTGAGTGTGCGGCGGCGGGCGAGCGGGTGGCTCTCCGGCAGGGCCGCCATCACGGCCGGGCTGGCGACGCGGAGCGACTCCAGCCCGCGCCGGGCGCCGAGGAAGACATCGGGCAGAAACGCCAGATCGATCCGGCCATCGCGCAACGCGGCGAGCTGTTCGGTGAGCGGCAGATCGACGAAGTTGATCTGCGCGGTCGTACGCTCGCGTTGGCGCAGCTCGCTCACGGCGCGGGCCAGCGGGTCGAGCGGGAGCCGCCAATCGGTGCCGATGTTGAGCGCCTCGCCGCCGCGGGCCGCGCGCTGGGTGGCGGCGACGAGGTTGGCCAGCCGCTGGAGGAGGTCGGGCAGCTCGCGCTGGAGGTGGCGGCCTGCGGGCGTGAGCTGGACCCGGCCATGCGTGCGGCTGAACAAAGCCACGCCCAGCTCCGCCTCCAGATCTCGGATCTGCCGGCTCAGCGGCGGCTGGGCGATGCGGAGCCGTTCGGCGGCGCGGCTGAAGTTGAGCGTCTCCGCGACGGCTTGGAAGTAGCGCAGGTGTCGGAGTTCCATGCGGGAGCGGCACGGTGACGCAGCGCGCGGACTTTGGCGAGAGTGGAGCGGCTGCGGCTATGCCCGGAAGGTATCGCCGCGGATCCAAGGAAGTATTTTTCGTTTGGTCACTGTCGCCCTATACTGCGCGGCGATGAATCCCGCCTTCCGGACCTGCCTCCGGTCAGTTGTCAGTTGTCTGTTGCTGGGGCTCGGTCTGCGTGTCGCCGCGCAGCCGGCCGAGCAAACGTTGCGCCCGCGCACGATCGCGGTCGTGCGCGACGAACCCTCGTGGCTGGTCTCGCCGCTCGAGGCGAAGGTGCGCCGCAGCCTCGAGGAGATGGCGGCCGGCCGGATGGAGGTCGCGTTCCGCGAAGCGGCGGTGGCGGAAACGGCGCCCGATGCCGCGGCCCTGCGCGCGCAACTGGCCGCGGCGTTGGCCGATCCCGATGTCGACTACGTACTTGTGCTTGGCGCCCGTTCCGCACTCGTCGCGGCCGATCCCTCGCTGCCGCTGGGCAAGCCGGTGCTCGGTGCCGCCATCGTCGATCCGACGCTGGCGCCGCTGCCGCTCGACGCCGAGGGCCGACCAACGAAGACCAACTTCGCCATCGTCACCCTGGCCGCGGACTCGGGCGAGATGCTGCGGCGGCTGCGGGAAACGGTGCCATTCTCCGGCATCCAAGTTTTGGTGGACGACCATTTTGCCGCCTCGCCGGCTGTCCTTGAAGACTGGCGCGGGCGGCTCACCCGCGAACTCGGCGCCGAGGTGCGCCTCGTGCCGCTGGCCGCGATGGCGGCGCCGACGCTCGCCGCGCTCGATCCAGCGCAGAAGGCCGTGTTTCTGCTCCCGGCGGTGCGCCAGAGCGAAGCTGAGCACGCGGCGTTGATGGCCGGACTGGTCGAGCGCCGCCTGCAGGTGTTGTCCTTTGTCGGTCGCCCGGAGGTCGAGGCCGGCGCACTGGCCGGCCTGTTGCCCGAGAGCAGCGCCCAGCTCGCGCGCCGCGTGGCGCTCGTCTTCGACCAGCTCGAAACCGGTTCACCCGCGGCCAGCCTCGCGCTGCGGCTCCCACTCCAGCCGATGTTGTCCTTCAACGAAACCACGGCCGCCGCAATCGGCTTCTCGCCGAAATTCGGCGCGCTGCACGACGCGACGCTTGTCAGCCCGTACGCACCGGGCGGTGGCAAGCCGCTGAGTTTCCGCGACGCGATCGCCACGGCGCTGGAGCGCAACTACGCGCTGCGCGCACGGCAGGCCGGCACCGAGGCGTCGCGGCAGGATGTGAAGGCCGCCGCCGGCCAGCTCCAGCCTCAGCTCGCCGCGCTCTCGACCTACCAGCGCATCGACCTCGACCGCGCGCAGGCCTCCGGCGGCATCTACCAGGAGAAGACGTGGTTCGCCGGCGTGGCCGCGAGCCAGACCATCTTCGATGACGAGGTCGTCGCCCGCATGCGCATGGCCCGTGCGGCCCTGAAAGCGGCCAACGCCGTCGAGCGTGCCCAACGACTCGACACGGCGGTCGCCGCCGCGCACGCCTACCTCCAGCTTCTCTCCGCGCGCGCCGCGCTGCGCGTGACCGAACAGAACACCCGTGCGACCGACAAGCACCTGGAGCTGGCGAACCTGCGCCAGCGCGTCGGCACCTCCGGCCCGGAGGATATCTACCGTTTCGAGTCCCTCGCCGCGCAGCAGCGTTCCGAGGTGATCGCGGCGCGCATGCAGGTCGAGCGGGCGCGGACGAACCTGAACCGCGTGCTCGGCGTCGACGCCACGTCGCAATGGGAGCCGGGCGACGTCTCGCTGGACGATCCGGCGTTCGCCTCCATCACCGCGCCGATGGCGACGTTCGTCGACGAGCGGGAACGGTTCGTGCGGCTCCAGAATTACCTTACCGCCTACGCGGCCGGGCACTCGCCCGACATCGAGGCGGCGGAGCACGGCGTGAGCGCGTTGCGGCTTTCCGCCGACCAGAAACAGCGGCGCTCGTACGTGCCGAAGATCGCCGCCACGGCGAACTTCGGGCGGCTCTACGAACTCGACTACGGCGGGCCGACGCTCACCGAGCAGCTCCTGCGCGCGGGGTTGCCGGTCCATCCGGTCGACCTCAACCGCACCGTCTGGACGGTGGGCGTGCAGGCGTCGGTGCCGCTCTACACCGGCGGCAGCCTGACCGCCGACAACCGCAAGGCGCGCGCGCAGCTCCGCCAGGCCGAGTTCACCCGCGACGGCGCCCGCGAGGCCGTGGTCGCCGCGACGCAGGCCGGCTTGTTCTCCATCGAGAGCAGCTACAGCGCCATCGCGCTTTCGCGCACCGCCGCCGATCTGGCCGCGCGCAACCTCGCCGTCGTCCGCCGCAAGTACGAGGAGGGCGCCGTGTCGATCGTCACGTTGCTGGAGGCGCAGAACGCCGCCTTCGCCCAGCGGCAGGCCGCCGATGTGGCCGTGTACCGTTTCCTCGGCGACGTCGTCGCCGTCCAGCGCCTCTGCGGCCGGATGGAGGCGCTCGCCACACCCGAGGAGAACGCCGCCTGGCTGGTCGAGATCGAGGCCGCCATTTCCAACCGCTAACCTTTCGCCACCGCCCATGAACTTCCGTCGCACCATCCCGTTCGCCCTCGCCCTGCCGCTGCTCTTCGCCGCCTGCCGCGACAAGCCCGCCGCCGCGCCGCTTGCCTACAACGTCCGTTACGTCGTGGCGCAGCCGCTGGCCGCCACGCCGCAGGAGCCGGGCCCGTCGTTCCTCGGCGTGATCCGCGGCGACACCGAGACCAGCCTGAGCTTCAAGGTCAACGGCCAGATCGCCCGCATCGGCCCCGAGGGCGGCTCCGAGGACTGGAAACAGGGCGAGAGCGTCGCCGCCGGCGCGGTGCTCGCGCAGATCGACACGGCGAACTTCGTCAACGCCGTCGCCGCCGCCCGCGCCCGGGCCGACTTGGCGCGTGCCAACTTCGGGCGCAACAGCGAGCTCTACGCCGCCGCCAACCTCGCCAAGAGCGAGTACGACGCCACGCGCGCCCAGAAGGAGATGGCCGAGGCCGATCTCGCGCAGGCCGAGCAGTACCTGCGCGACACCACGCTGCGCGCGCCGTACGCCGGAGTCGTGCTGGCGCGGCTGGCGCGCTCAGGCGAGTTCGCCGCCGCCGGGCGTCCGGTGCTCTCGCTCGGCGATTTCCGCCGCGTGTCGCTCGAGGTGGGCGTGCCGGACAGCGTGCTCGGCCGCATCGAGGTGGGACAGCGCTGCGAGGTGCTCGTCTCGGCTTACGAGGGTGGCCTGTTCGCGGGCACGATCTCCGAGATCGGCATCGCCGCCGATCCCGCGAGCCGGTTGTTCCGCGTCGTTCTCAAACTCGACAATGCCGACGGCCGGCTGAAGAGCGGCATGACGGCCAGCGTCCGCCTCGGCGGCCGCGCGTCGCGATCCGTCAGCGGCGTGTCGCTGCCGCTCTCGGCTCTCGTGGCCTCCGACAAGACGGGCAAACGCTCGGCGGTCTTCGTCGTGGGCGACGACGGCCGCGCGCACCTGCGGCAGATCCAGACTTCGGAGATCGTGGGCAGCGCGATCCTCGTCACCGACGGTCTCCAGGCCGGCGACAAGATCGTCACGCTCGGCACCGGGCTGCTCGCCGACAACGTCCCGGTGAACGCCCAGCCCGTCGCTCCGTAACCTTCGCCCGCGCGCCATGAGCCAGAACACTCCCTCTTCGGGCGGCCTCGCCCGCTATTTCGTCGAGCATCGCAGCGTCGCCTGGATGTTTCTGATTGCCGTGCTGGTGTGGGGCTGGGCCTCGTTCGGCCAGCTCCCGCAGCAGGAGGACCCGACGATCCCGATCCGCAAGGCGCTCGTCGTGACCGTGTTTCCCGGCGCGACGGCCGACAAGGTCGAGAACCTCGTCACCAAACCGCTCGAACGGAAACTCGCCGAACTCTCCACGGTGGAGGAGCTCTCCTCCGAGTCGCGCAACGGCGTATCGGTCATCAAGGTCACGCTCCAGGCGCAGACGAAGGCGCGCACCGACCAGGACTGGGACAAGCTGCGCGCGAAGATCGCCGAGGTGTCGCTGCCCGAGGGCACGATGCCGCCGTGGCTCAATAGCGATTTCGGCGACACCGTCACGCTGCTCTACGCCATCGCCAGCGATCCGATCACGGAGCCGGAGGTCGAGGCGCGGGCGCGGTTGGTCGAGGCGACGGTCGCCGAGCTGCGCGGCACGCGGCCGGCGGAGGGGCGCGCCGCCATCGCGATGTTCTACCCGACGGCGCTCAGCCGCGACTATCTCACACCTGTCGTGCAGCGCTGCGTGCAGTTTCTGACCTCGAAGGGCCTCGCCACCGGGATGACGGTCGGCGAGCGCAGCGGGCTCTATGTGGGCGAGTTCGCCACGGCGGCGCCGCGCGAGGAGCTCGCCAAGGCGCTGGTCGATTTCCAGCGCCAGGCCTTCGGTTCCGAGGGCGAGCCGCACCCCGATCTGCCGAGGCCGATCGTGCTGCTCGGCGACGAGGCTCCGGCGCCCGCCATCCGTGAGCGCCGGATACCGCGGCTCACGTACCGCCAGCTGGAGAAGATCGCCGAGGACTTCGAGGACGCGCTGCGGCAGGTGGGCGACGTGGGCCGCACCAAGCGCGTGGCCACGGTGCCCGAAACAGTGTACCTCGACTACAGCACGGCCAAGCTCGCCGAGCTGCGCGTGTCGGCGCAGGACCTCGCCGGCGCGGTTGCGCGGCGCAACGCCGTCGTGCCCGGCGGCACCTACCGCACCGAGGGCAGCACGTTCCCGGTGCAGGTCACCGGCGAATTCGGCAACGAGCGCGAACTGCTCGACACCGTCGTCTCCACGGCTCCCGACGGCACGCCGACCTATCTCCGCGACGCGGTGACGGTCGTGCGCGGCTACGAGAACCCGATCGGCTACCATTTCGCCCTGTTCACCCGCGAGCCCGGCCGCGGGCCGCTGCACGCCGAGCGTGCGGTGCTCGTTTCCGTCGAGATGCGCGAGGGCGCGAAGATCGGGACCTTCTACGAGAAGGTGAAGGAGTGTCTCCGCGGTTTCGAGGCGCAGCTGCCCGGCGGTGCGTCGGTGACGACGCTCTCGAATCAGCCGGAGTCGGTGCAGCAGCGCATCGGGCTGTTCAGCGCGTGCTTCATCGAGGCGGTGGTGATCGTGGTGCTCGTGGCGCTGCTGCTGATGGACTGGCGCTCGGCCATCGTGATGGCGATGGCGATCCCGCTCTCGATCGCGATGACGTTCGGCGCGATGCACCTGTGCGGCATCCCGCTGCACCAGATCTCCATCGCCGGCCTGATCGTCGCGCTGGGCATGCTGGTGGATGTGCCGGTGGTCGTGTCCGACGGCATCAACCGCGAGCTGCACCACGGCGAGCCGCGCGAGCGCGCCGGCTGGCTCGGGCCGCAGCGGCTGATGCGCGCGATCGTCTACGCGACGCTGATCAACATCGTCGCCTTCCTGCCGCTGGCGTTGCTTCCCGGTGACACGGGGGCGTTCATGATCGCGTTCCCGCTGGTCGTCACCTTCGCGCTGCTCTCGGCGTTCGTCGTGTCGACGACGTTCGTGCCGCTGCTGGGCTTCTACGTGCTGAAGGGGCAGAAGGGCCTCGACGAGGGCGGCGAGGTGCGGACGTTCTTCCTGTTCCGGCCGATCGACCTGGCGATCAACTCCGTGCTGCCGCGCTACCGCCGCCTGCTCGAGGCGGGCCTGCGGCACCCGGGGCGCACGATCGGCATCGTCTACACGGTCTTCGCGCTCAGCCTCGGGCTCACGGGGTTCTTCGGGCGGCAGTTCTTCCCGCCGGCCGATCGCGCGCAGTTCCTCATCGACGTCGAGCTGCCGCGCAACGCCGCGCCCTCGCAGTTGCGCGCCACGGCCGACCGAGTGGCCGCGCTTGTGGCCGCCGAGGAGGACGTGGACAACATCGGCGTGTTCTACGGCGGCACGGCTCCGCGCTTCTACTACAACGTGGAACCGAAGGAGCCGGGCGCGTTCCTCGCGCAGCTGGTCGTGAACACCCGCACGCAGGACATCGTGCCGCTGCTCTCGCGCCTGCGGGAGCGGATCGACCGCGAGATCGCCGGCGCGCGCATCGTACCCAAGCAGCTCGAGCAGGGCGTGCCGATCGACAACCCGATCCAGATCCGCATCGCCGGCCCCGATCCCGACGTGCTCCGCGGGCTGGCCGACCAGGTGGGGGCCATCGTGCGCGCGGAGGGCGGCTACAAGGTGACCGACGACCTCGGCCAACGCCTGCCCACGCTGCGTTTCGCCATCGACCAGGACCGCGCGAACACCCTCGGCGTGGACAACCGCTCCGTGGGCGCGGTGACTGCGGCGGCGTTCTTCACGGCCCGCGTCACGCAGCTGCGCGAGGGCGATCACCTCGTGCCGGTGAACTTCCGCCTGCGCCGCGACGAGATCGCCGACGCCGACCGGCTGCGCTCGCTCTACGTGCCCTCGACGCGCAACGGGCTGGTGCCGTTGACCAGCTTCGCTTCGATCGGCATCGAGCCCGCCTACGCCACGATCCCGCACTTCCAGCAGTTGCGCACGGTGACGGTGAAGAGCTTCGCGCCGGTCGGGCAGTTGCCCGCCACGATCCTGGCGAAGTGCAAACCGCAGATCGCGAAACTCGCGCTGCCCGCCGGCTACACGCTGTCGTATGCCGGCGAGGACAAGGAGCTGGCGAGGAGCCAGCGCGAGATGAGCGTGGTGTTCGTGATCTCGCTGGCGGCGATCTTCATCGCGATGGTGCTCCAGTTCGGCTCGGTGCCGAAGGCGTTCACGGTGATGGTGACGGTGCCGTTGGGCGCGATCGGCGCGTTCGCCGGCATCGTGCTGTTCCGGACCAGCTTCGGCTTCGTGGCGTTCATCGCATTGGTGAGTTTGGCCGGACTGGTCGTCAGCCACATCATCGTGCTCTCCGACTACATCGAGGAGTCGCGCGCGAAGGGCATGCCCCTGCGCGAGGCGCTCATCCATGCCGGTCTGGTGCGACTGCGGCCGGTGGTCGTCACAGTGCTGGCGGCGGTGTGCGGCCTCATCCCGCTGGCGTTGCACGGCGGCATGCTCTGGCGTCCGCTTACGGCGGTGCACATCGTCGGTCTCACCTGCGCGACGCTGGTCACGCTGGTGGTGCTGCCGGTGTTCTACCTCGTGTTCTGCGAGAAGCTGAAGTGGATCAAGTGAGCGCGTGCGACGCTCTCGTGCGCTTCCGTGGCCGCGCGGGGGGGCGTCGAACGCATGTGGGGCTGGGCTCGACGCCGTTACGGCTGAGTCGGCTGCGGGGCGGAGGACCGAGCTCGAGTTCGGTGTTCCCGGGCGAGGACGGCCGACCGCACAAAATTCTGTTCCGATCGGAACAGAATTTTGTGCGGTCGAAAAGCGCGGTGTTGCCGAGGGGCGGCGGCTACTACGGCTTGGGGGCCGCGGCGGCGGCGATCTTGGCGAGATATTTTGCCGGGTCCTTCTTGAAGTCCTTCAGGCAGGCCTTGCAGCAGAAGCGAACGAGGCGGTCGGGCTTGCCGGCTTCCTTGTGGAGGTAGTCGAAGGGGCCGCCGGCGTGACCGGCATCGAGCGGCTCGCCGGAGACGACGCAGGTGGTGAGCGGATAGGTTTCCTTCGCCGAGGCATCGGAGGGCGAGGCGGCGGGAACGGTCGACGGCTTGACCGGTGCGAGCCTGTCGCCGGCGGTGAGCGCGGTGGCGGTGAGCGCGAGGAGCGCGGCGGAGAGGAGGGCGCGAGGGTGGTGTTTCATGGGAAGGGGAGGGTGAAGATTGGCGATGGTGTTAGGTGGAAATGTGTTCAGGCGGGGGCGGCGCCGGCGGCGCGCTTGGGGGCAAGCGCGTCCACCCGCAGGCGTGGTTGCGATGTCCAGAGGTGGACCGCGTTGCCCCTAACACGGTCGAGTGCGTGAGATGGAACCGCGGGTGTACTCATGCTTTCGGTGCGGCGGCGATGGTGCGCTCGTGCGCGGCTTGTTCCATGGCGACGAACTGCTGGCTGAGTTCCTCCCACGGGCGGCGCGGGGGGCGCGGGCCCTTGACCCATTCGACCTGGCGGCCGCGCCAGAGCGAGTAGATCGCGGGGACGATTTCGAGGGTGAGGATGGTGGAGGTGATGAGGCCGCCGATCATCGGGGCGGCGATGCGCTGGATCGCCTCGGCGCCGGCCCCGTGGGCCCAGAGCGCGGGCACGAGGCCGAGCGTAACCATGGCGACGGTCATGAGCTTCGGGCGGACGCGTTGCACGGCGCCGTAGGTGATCGCCTCGAAGAGGTCGTGCTGCGTCTTCATCCGGCCGGCGCGCTGGTAGGCGTGGAACGCCTCGTCGAGGTAGATGATCATCACGGTGCCGGTCTGTGCGGCGAGGCCGGCGAGGGCGATGATGCCGACCCACACGGCGATGCTCAGGTGGTAGTCGAGCAGCCAGAGCAGCCAGATGCTGCCGGTCATCGCGAACGGGATGGAGAGCAGGATGATCAGCGTCTCCGGGATGCTTTTGAAGTTCATGTAGAGCAGCACGAAGATCAGCGCGAGGGTGAGCGGCACCACGACCTGGAGACGCTCGCGGACGCGGAGCATGTTCTCGTACTGGCCGGACCACTCGATGCGGTAGCCGGCGGGGAGCAGGCCGGCCTTCTCGATCTTCTCGGCCACGAGCTTCTTCGCCTCCTCGACGTAGCCGCCGATGTCGCGGCCGGTGATGTCGACATAGACCCAGCCGGCGAGCGCGCCGTCCTCGTTGCGCAGCATCGGCGGGCCGACGGTGGTGCGGATGTCGGCGAGTTCGCCGAGCGGGATCTGGCGGACCTGGGCCATCGCGGCGGAACCGCCGGAGGCGCCGTCGCCCATCGGGTCGCCGGCGGAAGATCCGGACGCGCCGCCGGCGGGCGTCATCGCGGGGATGAGCACGCGTTTGAGCGCGCCGAGGTCGTCGCGCAGTTCGCGGCTGTAGCGGACGTTGATGGTGTAGCGCTCGCGGCCCTCGACGGTGCGGGCGACGGCCATGCCGCCGATGGAGGTCTCGACCTGCATGAGGACGTCCTCGACGTTGAGGCCGTGGCGGGCGATGGCCTCGCGGTTGGGGACGATGTCGAGGTAGTAACCGCCGCTGGTGCGTTCGGCGAAGACGCTGCGCGTGCCCGGCACGGTGCGGACGACGGACTCGATGTGTTCGCCGAGGCGGCCGATCTCCTCGAGGTCGGAGCCGAAGATCTTGATGCCGATCGGGGTGCGGATGCCCGTGGTGAGCATGTCGATCCGGCCCTTGATCGGCATCGTCCACGCGTTCACCTGGCCGGGGATCTGGAGCGCGGTGTCCATCTCGGAGGTGAGCTCGTCCCAGGTGATCGGGCGCCGGTCGGGCCAAAGTTTGCGGAGCGGGGTCTGCACCCACTCCGGCGCCCAGCCCGAGTACCAGCGTGGCCGGTCGATGCGGCGCCATTCGCTCTCGGGTTTCAACTGCACGACGGTCTCGAACATCTCCATCGGCGCGGGATCGGTCGCGGTCTCGGCGCGGCCGGCCTTGCCGTGGACGGTGAGCACCTCGGGGAACTGTTTCAGCACGCGGTCCTGGATCTGGAGGAGGCGCGTCGCTTCGGTGACGGAGACCGTCGGCAGCGTCGTGGGCATGTAGAGGATCGTGCCCTCGTTGAGCGGCGGCATGAACTCCGAGCCGAGCCGCTGGTACACCGGCACGGCGGAGGCGACGGCGACGATGGCAATCGCGATGGAGAGCCGGCGGCGGGTCATGAGCAGGCTGACCCACGGGTAGTAGAGCCGGTGGAGCACGCGGCTGATCGGGTGCTTGTGCTCGGGGATGACCTTCGCGCCGGTCATGAGCACGATGAGCGCCGGCCCGATGGTGAGCGAGAGGAACGCGGCCCACGCCATCGTGAACGTCTTTGTGTAGGCGAGCGGTTTGAACAACCGGCCCTCCTGCGCCTCGAGCGCGAAGACCGGCAGGAAGCTCACGGTGATCACCAGCAGCGCGAAGAAGAGCGGCTTCCCGAGCTGCTTGCAGGCGGCGATGACGATCTCCTGCCGCTGGTGGCGGCTGAGCCCCGGCGGCGCGTGCTCGAGGTGCTTGTGGACGTTTTCCACCATGACCACGGCTTCGTCGCAGAGCGCGCCGATGGCGATGGCGATGCCGGCGAGCGACATGATGTTCGCCGTGAGCCCCATGAAATACATCGGGATGAACGCGAGCGCCACGGCGATGGGCAGCGTGACGATCGCGCGCGCCGCGCCGCCGAAATCGAGGAGGAACACGATCACGATCAACGAGACGATGATCGACTCCTCGACGATCGTGCGGGTGAGCGTCTGGATGGAGCGTTTGATCAGGTCGGAGCGGTCGTAGGTGGTGACGATCTCGACACCCGGCGGGAGCGACGGACGGAGCTCCTCGATCTTCGCCTTCACGCGGTCGATGACCTGCAGGACGTTCTGGCCGAAACGCACGACGACGATGCCGCCGGGCGTCTCGCCGAGTCCGTCGAGGTCGCCGGCGCCGCGGCGCATCTCGGGACCGAGCGCGATATTGCGGGCGACATCGCGCAACAGGATCGGCGTGCCGCGCGCATCGGCGCCCACGACGACGAGGCGGAGATCGTCGAGCGACTTGAGATAGCCCTTGCCGCGCACGAGGTAGGTGGTGCCGTTGCGCTCGAGTTCGCGGCCGCCGACGTCGTTGTTCGCCGAACGGATGGCGGCGACGATGCGCGTGATCGGAATGTTGTAGGCCTGCAGCCGCTCGGGATCGACCTCGACCTGGTACTGCTTCTCGAAGCCGCCGAAGCTCGCGACCTCGGCGACGCCGTCGACGCTTTGGAGCCAGTAGCGCAGATGCCAGTCCTGGAAGCTCCGCAGGTCGGCGGCGTCGTTCTGGCCGGTGCGGTCGACCAGCGCGTATTGGAAACCCCAGCCCACCCCGGTGGCGTCGGGCCCGAGCGTGGGCGTGACGCCGGTGGGCAGGCTGCCGGTGAGTCCCTGCATGTACTCCATCACCCGGGCGCGGGCCCAGTAGAGATCGGTGCCGTCCTCGAAGACGGCGTAGACGAACGAGTACCCGAAGAACGAATAGCCGCGCACGACCTTCACCCGCGGGGCGGAGATGAGTTTGGTGACGATCGGGTAGGTGATCTGGTCCTCGACGAGGTTGGGGCTGCGGCCCTCCCACTGGGTGAAGACGATCACCTGCGCGTCGGAGAGGTCGGGCAGGGCGTCGAGCGGCGTGTGGCGCAGGCTGTAGATGCCGCCGAGCGTGAGCGCGCCGACGAGCAGGAAGACCATGAACTTGTTGCGCGCGCTCCACTCGATGATCCGCTCGATGAGCGAATCGTGATGCGGCGCGGGGGCGGGCGAGGAGGAGGACATGGCTTCAGCGGTTCCGCGGTAGGAGCGAGTTTGCTCGCGATGGCAGGGCCGGAGCCGCCTGCAAGCAGGCTCCTACAGCGGACCGCGGAAGGTTCGAGGTAGGGCGAACCCTCCGGGTGAGCCGCGGTGGGTTCGGCTCGGCGGGGACGCCTCGCCCTACCTTCGGACTGCGAGATCTTGCGGTCGTGGTTTGCATGGGCTCGCGGTGTTCAGTGTTTGTGTTCGCCCGCGGCGCCCATGCCGGCGAGGGCGGCCTGGAGCTGGCTCTCGGAGTCGACGAGGAAGAGTGCGCGGGACACGACGCGCTCGCCGGCGGCGAGGCCGTCGCGCACCTCGAGGAAATCGCTCGTGCGCGCGCCGAGCTTCACGACGCGCGGTTCGAGGCGGTCGTCGGCACCGGCGACGAACGCGATGTGGCGCTTCCCGGTGTCGATCACGGCGGCGGCGGGCACGACCAGTTTCTCGCCGAGCGGGATCTCGATCTCCACATCGGCCCAGAGGTCGGGGCGGAGTCGATGTTCGGGGTTGTCGGTCTCGAGTCGGACGGTGCCGCGACGGGTCACCGGATCGATGTGTGGATCGAGGAACGTGATCGGGGCGGTGAAGGCCGGCAGCGCCGGACTGGCGAACGTCACCAACGCCTCCTGCCCGACCGCGAGCAGCGGGAGATCGGCCTCGGCCACGCGGGCCTGCAGCCAGAGGTGCGAGAGGTCGGCGATCTCGTAGAGCGCGTCGCCGGCCATGAACGCTTTTCCTTCGACCGCCTGCTTGGTGAGCGCGTGCCCGTCGCGTGGCGACCGGATGGTGATCTCGGCACTGGGCGCGTCGCGTTGCTCGAGCGCGCGCAGCTCTGTGTCGCCGATCTCCCAGAGCGCGAGGCGCGTGCGGGCGGCGTCGAGCAATGCGGCGGCGGCGGAGCGGCGGGTCGCGGGCGCGTCGGCTGGGAGATCGCGGAGCGCATGCCAGGCGACGAGGTAGTCGTTCTGCGCGGCGTAGACCTCGGGGCTGTAGACGGTGAGCAGCGGACCGCCTTGCGTGACGGCGGCGCCGGTGAAGGCGACGTGGAGTTTGCGCACCCAGCCGCCGAAGCGCGGCGCGATGCGCGAGGTGCGGGTTTCATCGTGCTCGACCACGGCGACGGCGCGCACTGTCTGTGCGAGCTCGCGGCGCTCGACCGGGACGAGGGTGAGGCCGATGAGTTGGCGCTTGTCGGCGCCGAGCTCGATCGCGGCCCGCCCGGGCACGGCGGCGTGGCCATGGGAAGCCGATGCGGCCGCGCTCTTGATCGGCACCAGGCTCATGCCGCAGATCGGGCAGTCGCCCGGCCGGTCGGCGACATAGGTCGGGTGCATCGGGCAGTGGTACTTCGGGGCGGCGGTGGGCGTCTCGGCGGCGGCCGGCGCGGTGGCGGCGTGGTTGTGCGCGTCGGGAGGACGGGAGCAACCGGCGACGAGTGCGAGCAGGGCAGCGAGCGTGAACGAGGAAAGAAGACGGTTCATGGCGACGGAAGGGGTTCGGGTGCGACGCCGGCGGTCATCGCGAGGAGGTCGATCACGGCGAGTTCGCGTTCGCGCAGGGCGGCGAGGCGTTCGGCCTGCATGGCGAGGTCCATGGCGGCGGCCTCGAGGATCATGGCGGCGGTGCCCGTGCCGGTGTGGTAACCGGACTCGACGGTGCGGCGCTGCCGGGCGATGGCGGGCAAGGCCGAGTGGTCGAGGTAGTCGATCATCCGGTCGGCCTCGGCGACCATCGCGAGCATGCGCGCGAGCGCGGCGGCCATGTCGAGTTGCTCGACGGAGACGCGCGCGACGGCGGCCTCGCGGCGGGCCTCGGCGGCGGCGATGGTTTCGCGGATCTTCGTGCGCCAGATGGGCAAGGTCATCGTGGCGGTCGGGCGCCACATCCACGGCGCAGTTTTGACGTCGGCCATCAAACCGACCGAGAAGTCTGGCAAACCACCCCGCCGGGCGACCTTGGTGCCAGCGACGGTCATCTCGACCATGGCGCGCATGCGGGCGAGGTCGGGGTTCGAAGTCTGGACGCGGCGCCAGAGCTCATCGATGGTGGGGAGCGCGGTGGGGGTGAGTTTGACGGCAGGCCAAGCCGGATCGGCGGCCTCCGGCGAGAGGCCCAGCGCGGACTTGAGGCGGGCGCGGGCGGCAGTGCGGCGGTCGAGGAGCTGGGCGGCCTCGGAACGGAAGCGTTCGGCCGTGTCCGCGGCTTGGATCTGCGCGGCGAGCGAGGCATCCATGCCGCGCCCGGCGGCGTACGCGCTGGCGGCGAGCAGTTCGCTCTGCTCCGCGGTATCGGCGGAGGCTGAGCGCAGGGCGATGGCGGCATCGAGGTAAGCGAGTTCGATCAGGGCGCGACGGGCCTCGGAGGCGACGCTGACGAGCGTGCCTGCGTACTGCGTCCGTGCGACGGCGAGCGCGGCCTCGGCCTCGCGCCCCATGGCGGCGCGCTTGCCGGGGTTCATGATATCGAACATCACGCCCGGCATGAGCGACATCACCATGGAGGTGATGTCGGCTTGGAAGGTGAGCTGCGGGTCGGGGAGCGACTTCGCAGGCGCGATGGAATGCTGTGCGGCCTCCCAGTCGTGCCGGGCGGCGGCGACGGACGGATGGTGGAGCAGGGCGAAGCGCACGAGTTCCTCCGGTGCGGAGTCTGCAGCGGGCGGAGGGATCGTGGCCGGCGAAGTGGTGCGACGTTCCTCGGACGGGTGCCGCGCAGCAGCGGAGCCCGGCGTCGCGATCCCGGTGGACCGGTCGGAAGCGACTGCGAGTGTTCCGCCGAGGAGCGCCGCGACGACGAGGAGGCGCTGCCGAAGGAGGCGCGTCGGGCGGATCTTTGGTCGGGACTGGGAGCGCGAGAACGGCATCGAGATGGGTGGTTTCCGAACGAGGTACACCGGCCGCCGTGCAATCCCTCGCCGGCGGCGGCCGCGCTTGGGCGTGATCCCCCCACCCACAGGAGGTTTTGAGTGATTCCGCGCGGAATGGTGTACAGTGTGACGGTGACCGCTCCGAGTGGAGCGGTGCCGCAACGAGACTTGTCGCCATGAAACCGAACGAACCACTGATCCAGAACCTGCAGGTGTGGCGGGTGAGCCCGCCGCCGGACAGCCGTTTCCGAGGCGAGGTCTGGCGGCGCATCGACGCGCTCCGGGGCGCGGGCTCGTGGGCGGGGTTCGTGCGGGCCCACGCGGCCGGGCTGGCCGCCGCGGTGGTGCTGACGGCGGGGTTGTCCGGATGGATCGGACACACGGCGGCGCAGGTCCATGTGCGCGCCGACCGCGACACGCTCCTGGCCGGCTACGTGGCCAGTCTCGACGCCCGGATCCAGACCGGGCTGGACGAGGAGTCCCCGTGAAACACGCCGGTACGGTCGTGCTCGGGTTGGTCGGCGTGGCGCTGGTGGTCGGCGTGCTCGGCTACCGGACCGGCTGCGACCCGGCGCTGCACGCAGCGGCGGATCGGCGGGATGTGACGGCCTGGCTGAAACGGGACTTTCACCTCAGCGACGCCCAGGTGGCGGCGATCGAGCGACTGCACCGTGAGTACGCGACCGTGTGCGAGGGACACTGCCTAGCGATCGGCGCGGCGCAACGGGAGCGCGACGAACTCCGGCGGGCGCCGGCGGCCGCTGCGGCGGCGTTGGCCGCGGCGGAACAGCGAATCCGGGAATTGAGCACGGAGTGCGAGACGTCGCTGCTGCGGCATCTGGAGCGGGTGGCGGCGGAGATGCCGGCCGCGGAAGGCCGGCGCTACCTCGAGCTGATGCGGGCGCGCGTGGCGACGTTCGGCCATGCCGGGGCGCCGGAGTTGGATCTGAAGGACCCGCACGCCGAGCATGGCCACTGAGGAGCACGGCAACGGCCCGGGCGACGAGGAGCTCATGGGGCGCCTGCAGGGGGGCGACGACCGCGCATTGACCGAGCTGATGCGGCGGTGGGAGCTTCCCGTGAAAAGTTTCCTCTACCGGTTGGTCGGCAACGGCGCGGAGGCGGAGGATCTGGCGCAGGAGGTGTTCGTGCGCGTCTACACGAAACGCGCCACGTACCGGCCCGGCGCGCGCTTCTCCGGTTGGCTGTTTGCCATCGCCGCGAACCAGGCGCGGAACCGCCTGCGTTGGTGGCGGCGCCGGCCGACCCTTTCGTTGGATGATTGGCTGGATTCCGGGCGAGAGGTGGCGGACGAGATGGCGTCGCCCGCCGCCGTCGCCCGGGCGCGGGAGGAGGCGGAGCGCCGGGAGGCGGTGCAGCGGGCGGTGGCGGCGTTGCCGCTGGAGCAGCGCACGGCGATCGTGCTGTTCGCCTACGAGGGGAAGTCGATGGCGGAGATCGCGGAGATCGTCGGGTGCTCGCCGAAGGCGGTGGAGAACCGGCTGTACCGCGCGCGGCTGCGGCTGCGCGAACAGGCGGGATCGATCGGCTGCCCGCAATAGGAGCGGACGAGCCGGGCGTCGGGGCCAGACTGGACGAGGGAGGGGAGGCTGGCCTCGCGCCAGTCCATCCACCGGGGGTTGAACCTCGTCGCGCCACAGCTTCCGCGTGACTGAGCTGCGGCACTCCCTGCCTGGGTCGACAAAAAAGCCCAAGACCGGGCGGTCTTGGGCGGGAAGATGGCTGCCCGACTAGGGATCGAACCTAGACAAACAGATTCAGAATCTGCTGTGCTACCATTACACCATCGGGCAGTGCTCGCCGAAACGAGGTGGCCGACGGTAGGGTGCGACTCACGCGGCACAAGCGGATTTTTTCGTGAGTTTTGTGTTGGGCGTGGCGGAGTCGGTGGACGAGCCGGAACCGGGCGGAACCCACCGTGACTTACGCGGTTGCACCCTGGAGCCAGCAGTCGGATTCGAACCGACGACCTACGGTTTACAAAACCGTTGCACTACCGCTGTGCTATGCTGGCGTCAGAGGCAAGGAGGCGGAGCTGAAGTGTCTGTGCGGACCCGGAAGCGACACCGCGGCGACACAAGAGGCGTTCGCCTCGTTGCGCATCCGCGACACCAAGCCGGGTCGGCGCGTCTCGGACCGCTTCGGCCCGACTCTCAAACAACATTGCCAAGTAACGGCTCACCTCTACCGGCAGAACCACGCTGCACAAGACAAAGCTTCGGCGCCCCGGCGCCTCCTCACGAAAGGAACGATTCGGTGCGGACGGACGCGAGGCCGCGGCGGTCGCGGGCACCGGACCCGCCAAGGAGGTGCTTCGCACTCTGCGGGTCGACCGCGGTCGGGAAGTCGTTGCGTCTCGATACGGAAACGGGCTGCGGCGCGAGATCGGGCCTGCCGTTGCGGGCGGAGCTCCGGTCCGAAATGAGTTTCGCGAACGCGGCCCGCGGCGTGGCCGCAGTGGTCGCCCCGGGCGGTTCGCCCGCCGGACGCGGCCCGTGTGCCCGCTTCCCCCTTGGCACTTCTCGTGCTCGCGCACGGGCGGATGAGTACCTGCGACGCTTGCTCGGAACGACCCGGCGGGGACACGCGTGTTTCTGTGTCCGGCTTCCCGGGCGGATGCCGGATCCTCCAGGAATTCCGTCTGCTGCATGATGTCTCGGCATCGCTTGCACAGGGGCTCGATCTGCGGGATGCCGTGCAGCCGCTGTTCCGGAAGCTCGCGGAATCGACGGCGCTGCGCCGTGGTCTCCTGACGATCGTCAATCGGGAGAGCGGCGAGCTCATGGTCGAGGAGATGCAGGACCGGCCCCACGCCGACCACAACGACAAGTCGCTGCGGGAGAAACTGGCGGAGGGATATCTCGGGCGCGTGGCGACGATGGGGGAGCCGATGGTGCTGGCCAATCTTGCGCAGGTCCCGGAGGACGAGTGGAGCGGGCTGGAGAACCGGTTGTTCGCCGAGGCGCGCGCGGCGGGGGAGTGCCTGGTCGCGGTGCCGATCCGGCACGGTAGCGAGGTATTGGGGACGTTGTCGTTCACCCGCGCGGCCGCCTCCGAGGCGGAACTGACGATCGACGCGCGTTTCCTCGTCCTGGTGGCCGGTCAGGTCGGCCTCGCGGTGCGGTTTCGGCAGATGGCCAAGGAACGGATCGACACCCTGCGTGAGGAGAATGTCCGGTTGCAGCAGCAGATCGCCCGCAGCTTCGTGCCGGAGGGCATGGTCGGCCGTTCGTCGGCGATGCAGATGGTGCATTTCCACATCGACCAGGTGGCCGACAGCAAGACCACCGTGCTCATCCGCGGCGAGACCGGCTCGGGCAAGGAGCGCATCGCGCATGCGCTCTGGCAGGGGAGCGGGCGGCGCAAGCGGCCGTTCGTCCGCGTCAACTGCGCCGCGCTGCCCGAGAGCATCATCGAGAGCGAGCTGTTCGGCCACGAGAAGGGCGCGTTCACGGGCGCGTTGGCGCTGCGCAAGGGCCGCTTCGAACTGGCCGACGGCGGCACCATATTCCTCGACGAGATCGGTGAGATCTCCCCGGCCACGCAGGCGAAACTGCTGCGGGTGCTGCAGGAGGGCACGTTCGAACGCGTGGGCGGCACGCAGTCCATCCGCGTCGATGTGCGGGTCATCACCGCCACCAACCGCAACCTCGAGCGAATGATCGAGGAGGGGAAGTTCCGGCTCGATCTCTACTACCGCATCAACGTCTTCCCGATCTACGTGCCGTCGCTGCGCGACCGCCGCAGCGACATCCTCGAGTTGGCCGACCACTTCCTCGAGAAGTACGCGAAGCAGAACGGGAAGACCGTGCTCCGCATCTCCACGCCCGCGATCGACATGCTCATGGCGTATCATTGGCCCGGAAACGTGCGCGAGTTGGAGAACACCATCGAGCGCGCCGTGATCCTGTCGCAGGACGGCGTGATCCACGGCTTCCATCTGCCGCCCTCGCTCCAGACCGGCGAAGCATCCGGCACGACCCCGCGGGGGACGCTCGATCAGGCGGTGGAGGCGGTGGAGCGGGAGATGATCGCCGAGGCGTTGAAGGAGCACCGTGGCATCATGGCGAAGGCCGGGCGCAAACTCGGCCTGACCGAACGCATCATGGGCCTGCGCGTGAAGAAGTACGGGATCGATCCCGAGCGCTTCAAGGCCGACCCGGCCGCCGCCGCCCTCGAGGCGAAGCGGGGCACCGGCCTGACGCCGGCGTGACCGATGACGCCGGCGTGGCCCGCTGCTTCAGCCCGAGCCGGCGGATACAGAATGGCGCGCCGGTGCCGACGGAGCCGGGGGCGGTGACACGGCGCTAGCGGCGGACGGAGTCAGGCGGCAGGGGCTGAAGCACCCTGCCACGTGGCCCCGGCGATGTGGCAGACTCGATGGACTCAAGACAGCCGCGGTCTTCTCCGTGAACGACCGTCCCTGTCCGCCGGCGCCGAGGACGGTGGCGGCGACCCGCGGGATGGGGCGGGAAAGATGAAAACCACGCATGGGCGCGGGGGTGGGCGGCGGGCGCCCCGAGCGCAGGCGTGGCGGATTTCGTCCACCCGCAGGGACGGTGTCCCGGAGTGGGTGAAAATGCCCTACATCCGCGTCGTTTTTCGGCGGCGGCCGGCGACAGGTGACCAAGTATTTCCACGGTTTGCAGGAATGTCGCGTGGACCGCGGGACGCGGCCGCGCGGTGCCGCCGGCTGGCATCGGCTCTGCTAAGGAGGAGCGCGAACGTATCCTCCACACCACGCAACCTCCGCTCCTCCCATGAACAAACGCGAGTTCCTCAAGAAAGCCTGTATCGGCGCCACCGCGGCCATCGCCGCCCCGTATGTCCTCGGTTCGAAGAAAGCCCCCATCAAGTGGCGCCTGCAGACCTACGCGGGGCCCGCGCTGGCCGAGCATGTCATCAAGCCCTCGATCGACGCCTTCAACAAGGCGGCCAACGGCGAGATGGTGATCGAGCTGTATTGCGCCGACCAGCTCGTTCCGACGAGCGAGCTGTTCCGCGCCATGCAGGCGGGCACCATCGACGCCGTGCAGAGCGACGACGACTCGATCGCCTCGCCGGCCGATGTGGCGGTTTTCGGTGGATACTTCCCCTTCGCCACCCGCTACAGCCTCGACATCCCCACGCTCTTCTACCAGTTCGGCCTGGATAGGATCTGGGAGGAGTCCTACAACGAGATCAAGGGCGTGACCTGGCTCAGCGCCGGCGCCTGGGATCCCTGCCACTTCGCCACCAAGGCGCCGGTCAACCAGCTCGCCGACCTCAAGGGCAAGAAGGTCTACACCTTCCCGACCGCCGGCCGCTTCCTTTCCCGCTTCGGCGTGGTGCCCGTGACGCTCCCGTACGAGGACTGCGAGATGGCGCTGCGCACCGGCGAGCTCGACGGTGTGGCCTGGTCCGGCATCACCGAGGACTACACGGTGGGCTGGGCGGATGTGACGAACTACTTCCTCACGAACAACATCGCCGGCGCCTGGTGCGGTTCGTACTTCGCGAACACGAAGTCCTGGGAGAAGGTGCCCGACCACCTCAAGACGCTCTTCAAGCTGTGCATGGACAGCTCGCATTACTACCGCCAATACTGGTACTGGGGCGGCGAGGCCAAGCTCCGTGTCGAGGGGCCGAAACTCAAGCTCACCACCATTCCCGACGAGGAATGGCAGACCGTCGAGCGCGAGGCCGTGAAGTTCTGGGACGAGATCGCCGCGACCAGCCCGCGCGCCGCGAAGGTCGTCCAGATCTTCAAGGACTACAACGCGCTCATGCAGAAGGCCGGGCGCCCGTACCGCGGCTGAGCTGGCGTCCGCCGCCGAGGTCGGGTGCGAGCTTGCTCGCACCGTCTGGTCGGCGCGCCGGTCGAGCGGTGCGAGCAAGCTCGCACCCTACGCGGGAACGCCGATGGCGGCGGGCGCGCCGCGGCCGCATGCAGCCATGGCGGCGGTTTCCCCGAAACCGCCCTGCCTCGGTCGGGCAGCGAGCGCCGCTCGCTGCGCATCCCAACCTGCTCCTCTTGCCTGCAACTCTCCTCCGAGGACCTCCACATGTCCGCCACCGATTTCTCCGAATCCGAACCACCGATGCGCCACGTGCATCGCCACTCCCTCGCCTTCATGGGGGCGGGGTTGGCTCCGGCCTATGCCGGCCTCGGCTCCGACGCCGCCCCCCGGGCCGACACGGGACTGCTCAACACGTACGAGGCGTACGACCGGCTCGCACTCGGCGTGGGCGGGTTCCTGCGCGGCTACGTGCGCACGGTCGACACGACCAACCGCGCCGTCGGGCTTTTTGCGATGTACCTGCTCTTCGTGATGATGGCCGTGCTGGCCTACGCGATGATCTCCAACGTCGTGTTCAAGTCGCCCGCGATCTGGGTCATGGAGATGGCGCAGTTCACCATGGCCGCCTACTACCTGCTCGGGGGCGGCTTCTCCTTCCAGGACGATGCGCACGTGCGCATGGACGTCTTCCGCTCCCGCTGGAGCCCGCGCACCCAGTACATCGTCGACGCCGCCACCGGCGGGATCGTGCTCTTCTACCTGGGCGTGCTGCTCCACGGCGCCGTCTCCAGCTCGCTCTACGCCCTTGAATACGGTCAGAGGAACTACACCGCCTGGGCGCCGCCGATGGCGCCGATCAAGATCGTCATGACCGTGGGCATCCTGTTGATGACGCTCCAGGTCGTCGCGCGCCTCGTCCGCGACCTCGCCGGCGCCTGCGGGAAGGAGCTGCGATGAGCCACGAGGCGATCGTGCTGGTGATGTTCCTGGGGATGATGGTCCTCATGGCCACCGGCCAGCGGGTGTTCGCGATGATCGGTTTCGTCGCCGTGGCGACCGCGCTCCTGCTCTGGGGCGACGGCGCGGCGGCGATGGGCTTCAACGCCAGCATCAAGCTGCTCAACTGGTACCCGCTGCTCACGCTGCCGATGTTCGTCTTCATGGGCTACATGCTCTCGGAGTCGGGCATCGCCAACGACCTCTACACGATGCTGCACGTCTGGACCGGGCGTTTCCGCGGCGGCCTGGCCATCGGCACGATCCTGCTGATGGTGCTGATCTCGGCGATGAACGGCCTGAGCGTGGCCGGCATGGCGATCGGCTGCAGCATCGCGATGCCGGAGATGTTGAAGCGCAAATACGACAAGCGCATGGTCTCGGGCGTGATCCAGGCGGGCAGCTCGCTGGGCATCCTCGTGCCGCCCAGTGTCGTGCTCGTGCTCTACGGCATGATCGCCCGCCAACCCGTCGGCCAGCTCTGGCTGGCCGGGGTGTTCCCGGGCCTGCTCATGGCGGCGCTCTTCCTCGCCTATGTGGTCGTCCGCTGCCGGCTCCAGCCCGAGCTGGCGCCGGTCGCCAGCGAGGACGAGCTGCAGGTGCCGCTGCGCGCCAAGCTCCGCCTGCTCACCGCCGGGCTGATCCCGCTGGCGATCATGTTCATCGTCATCGGACTCTTCCTCGGCGGCGTCACCAGCCTGGTGGAGAGCTCCGCGGTGGGGGCGGTGGCCGCGTTGCTGGTGGCCTGGGGCCGCCGGCGCCTCACGAAAAAAGTCCTCCACGACACCGTGCGGCAGACGCTCAACATCAGCGCGATGTTCATGTGGATCATCATGGCCGCGCTGGCCTTCGGCGCCGTCTTCGACGGGTTGGGCGCGGTGAAGGCCATCGAGAAGCTCTTCCTCAACGACTGGGGCCTGAACCCCTGGGTGGTGATCATCCTGATGCAGGTCTCCTTCGTGGTCATGGGCATGTTCCTCGACGACACCGCGATGCTCGTGATCGTGGCCCCGCTCTACGTGCCGCTGGTCAACGCGATGGGCTTCAGTCTGGTCTGGTTCGGCGTGCTCTACACGGTCACCTGCCAGATCGCCTACATCACCCCTCCGTTCGGATACAATTTGTTCCTCATGAAGGCGATGGCGCCGAAGGATTTTCCGCTGAAGGACATCTACGCCTCCATCATCCCGTTCGCCGGCCTGATGTTCCTCACGATCGTGCTCCTCATGGTCTTCCCCGAGATCGCCCTCTGGCTGCCGCAGAAGTTCATGGTGAAGTAACCGACCTCCGTCCCCGGATCGCCCGCCGACAGGCTTTCGCCTCGTCTCACTTGATATGAACCAAAACCACCGATTCCGCCGAGTGCCTCCGCTGCAACCGAGCAGACATGCCGAGCGACCACGGATTCCGCGGATGGGCGCGGAATCCGAAATCCTTCATCCGTGGGAATCCGTGCGATCCGTGGTCAGTCTCCGGATCGATGCCGCTCCCGACCCGCAGCCACGCTGAGTTCACTGTTTCGCGTCCTTCATTCCGCGCTCCGCCTTCTGCCTTAGGTCCTCCGCCCCCATGCCCAACTCCTCCATCTGGTCGCTCAACTCCGGCGGGCTCCGCTACGACTTCGCGTCGTTGCGCGAGCTCCTCGCGAAGGCGACCCCGCGGCGTTCGGGTGACGAGTTGGCCGGGCTCGCCGCCGGTTCCGCGGAGGAACGGGTCGCCGCCCAGCTCTGCCTCGCCGAGGTGCCGCTGGCGCGGTTCCTCGAGGACCTGCTGGTCCCGTACGAGGACGACGAGGTCACGCGGCTCATCGTCGACACCCACGACCGCGCCGCCTTCACGCCGGTCTCGGGCCTGACCGTCGGCGGTTTCCGCGAGTGGCTCCTGCGCTACGAGACCGACGAGTTTGCGCTCGCCGCCGTGGCGCCCGGGCTCACGCCCGAGATGGTCGCCGCCGTCTCCAAGATCATGAGCAACCAGGATCTCATCCTGGTCGCGAAGAAGTGCCGCGTGGTCACCGCGTTTCGCAACACCCTCGGCCTGCCCGGCCGCCTCGCGGTGCGGCTTCAGCCCAACCACCCGACCGACGACCCGAAGGGCATCGCCGCCTCCATCGTCGACGGCCTGCTCTATGGCTGCGGCGACGCCGTGATCGGCATCAACCCTGCGACCGACAGCGTGCCCGCGTTGGAGACGTTGCTGAAGCTCGTCGACGAGATCATCCAGCGCTACGGCATCCCCACGCAGTCGTGCGTGCTCGCGCACGTGACGACTCAGCTTGATGCGATCCGTCGCGGCGCGCCGGTCGACCTCGTGTTCCAGTCGATCGCCGGCACCGAGGCCGCGAACAAGAGTTTCGGCGTGAACCTCGCATTGCTCGCCGAGGCGCGCGACGCCGCGCTCTCGCTGGGCCGCGGCACGGTGGGGCAGAACGTGATGTACTTCGAGACCGGCCAGGGCTCCGCGCTCTCCGCCGGCGCGCACCACGGCGTGGACCAGCAGACCTGCGAGGCGCGCGCCTACGCCGTGGCGCGGCGCTTCTCGCCGCTGTTGGTCAACACGGTCGTGGGTTTCATCGGCCCCGAGTATCTCTACGACGGCAAACAGATCATCCGCGCCGGCCTCGAGGACCACTTCTGCGGCAAGCTGCTCGGCCTGCCGATGGGCTGCGACATCTGCTACACCAACCACGCCGAGGCCGACCAGGACGACATGGACAACCTGCTCACGCTCCTCGGCGTCGCGGGTTGCAACTACATCATGGGGATCCCGGGCGCCGACGACATCATGCTCGGCTACCAGTCCACGTCCTTCCACGACAGCCACTACCTCCGCCAGGCGCTCGGGCTGAAGCCGGCGCCGGAGTTCGAGGCGTGGCTGGAAAGGATGCGCATCGTCGCCGGCGGTCGGCGGCTGCTGCCCGTCGGCGAACACCACGCCCTGATCGATCATGCCCTCGTCTGAGACTACCCCAGCTTCTTCCGTTCCGGATTCCGTCGGTGGAGCGGGCTCGATCTCCGACCGGATCGAGAATGGTGCGTCGGGCTTTACGCCCGACATGCCGGATGGCGGGCGTAAAGCCCGCCCCACCACCGGAGAAGCTCTCGCCAGTGGAGAAGGCCAGACCAGCGCCACCGCCGACACTTGGCGCGCGCTGGCGCAGTTCACCTCGGCCCGCATCGCGCTCGGCCGTGCCGGCGGCAGCGTGCGCACGCAGTCGCTGCTCGACTTCCGCCTCGCCCATGCCCGCGCCCGCGACGCCGTGCAGATGGAGTTCCACGCCGAGGCGCTCGGGGCGGCGCTCGGCCGCGCGGGGCTCGAGACGGTGCGCGTCGATACGGCCGCGCCGGATCGCCGCACGTTCCTCGTGCGGCCCGACCTGGGACGCCGACTCGCGCCCGAATCCCGCGCAGCGCTCGTCGCACGAAAGCCAAAATGGGGCGCGCGCGACCTCGCCATCATCGTCTCCGACGGCCTGTCCGCCCTCGCCGCCGAGCGGCAGACGGGCGCCGTGCTCACCTGCCTCGTGCCGCTGCTGCGCGCCGCCGGCTGGAGCCTGTATCCGATCTTCCTCGCGCCGTTCGGCCGGGTGAAACTGCAGGACGAGCTCGGCGAACTGCTCGGCGCCCGCCACGCGCTCCTGTTGCTCGGCGAACGTCCCGGGCTCGGTGCGCCCGACAGCCTCGGCGCGTACTTCACCTTCATGCCCCGCGCCTCCTGCACGGATGCCGATCGCAACTGCGTGTCGAACATCCGCCCCGAGGGCTTCGGTCCGAAGGCCGCCGCGCACAAACTTGCGCAGTTGCTGCTCGAATCCGCGCGCCGCGGCATCAGCGGCGTCGCGCTGAAGGACACCGGTGACGGACTCCCGCTGTCGGCCGACCGCACCCTTCGCGCGATCGCGTAGCGGGCGGGCCGCGCTCTTCGGATCTCGTTTGCCCCGAAGGGCGGATGTTCGAGCGCGGCCGTCTGCACGCTGACCGTTTTTTGAAAGCTCCGGTCTGGATCTTGCGCGCGGTTTCGCGAACATCGATTTGATGCCTCGCTCCTCACCGCTGCCGTGGAAGAAGACGTTCCGGAAGTTGCCTCCGGTGATCGAGAACGCGCTCGTGCAACTCGCGCCCGGTGCGTTGTGCGTCGTGGGCTGCACCAAGGTACTCACGGAGGCCGAGCTCGCGGCGGGCACGTACCAGCACCTCTGCATCGGCGCGAGGACGGACCTCTCGCCGGAGCTGCAGGTGCTGTTGCCGTCGCCCAACGTCGGCCCGACCAGCCATGCCAACGCGATCCCGGAGGAGCGGCCCCTCAAGGACCGCCCGAAGTACGCCAAGCTCATGCACGGACGCGCCCCGTCCTGGAGCGGCGAGCGCACGCACCCCACGCGGTTTCGGCGCGAGGTCTGGCAACGCGAACTGGTCCCGCCGGCGCTGTCGCTGCTCGGTTTCCGGGCGGTGCCCGAGGCGCCCGGCGCCGCGGCGGGGGTCGCGGTGCATTTCCAAGTGCAGGAACCGCTCGATCCGGCGGATCCGGAGTTTCGAGACAAGCTGCTGCGCTGCGTGAATCTGCTGCAGGAGAACGTGGGCGCGGTCGGCGTGCACCCAGTCGACCACGCCGCAGCCCAGGCGTGGCGCTGCCGCGCGGACGACTTCGGCTGGAGCCCGCTCGACGAGGCGGCGACCGACGCACTACTGGCGCGGATCGCGCAGCGTTCCGCCGGTCGGGGCGCGGAGGTTTTCCGCCTGATGCGGGAGCGCTTCGACTGCCTCCGCAAGCTCGAGCCGCGGAGGATCCTCCACAGCACCCGCGGTTTTGTGGGCTACTTCCTCATCGACTTTTGCGACAACCTCGCGGTGTTCGAGAACCTCGAGGTCGACCACGCGCTCTACGTGGTGCGGGCCGATGCCGCCGCGCTCGGCCGAATGAACCGGAAGGAGTTGTTCGCGCGGGTGGGCGAGGACGTGGAGCGCATCGTGCACACCAAGGACTGGATGCAACGACTGGACAACATTGTCCGCCTTGCCCGCGACGACCAGAGCCCGCGCGAGGGCGAGATGATCTGAGCGGGGCGGCTCCGACCGGATAGCTCGGGCTTCGCGTGCCGGCTGGCTCCGACCGGGGGCGACCGGTCATAGACCGGTCCTACGGCTGGGGCGACCGGTGGGACCGGTCTCCGACCGGACTGGCCGGGCTCCGCGGTGATGCCATCGCACTGGGTGAAGTGCGGCGGAGCGGTCGGGCGCACCCAATCCGCCCGTACCGTTGGCCTCAGGTATTTGAGTTTTCAATTTGGCCCGGAACCAGCTCAGGCAGGGGACTTCTCCAGCTCTCCAATCATGAGATCAATTGCGGTTCCGCTTCTCCGGCTCGTCTCCGTGTTTTTGTTTTCTCTCCTGGTTGGCTCCGTGCTGGCTGCGGACGTGACCGTCTTCGCCGCGGCCAGCCTCGCGGATGCGCTCAGCGAGCTCGCTCCGCTGCACACGAAGGCCACCGGCGACACGCTGCGCTTCAATTTCGGCGCGTCGGGCACGTTGGCGCGCCAGATCCAGGCGGGGGCACCGGCCGATGTGATCGTCTCGGCCGATGAGCTGCGCATCGACCGGCTCGAACAAGCCGGCCTGCTCGTCGCCGGCTCGCGCCGGACGATCCTCGCCAACCAGCTCGTGCTCGTGGTCGCGGCCGACGGTGGGGCGCCGATCGCGGCTCTGCCCGACTTGGCGAAACCCGCGGTGAAGCGCATCGCGATCGGCGAGCCGGCGACGGTGCCGGTGGGCACGTACACCAAGGAGCATTTCCAGAAACTGGGGCTGTGGCCGCAGGTGAGCTCCAAGTGTGTGCCGCTCGACAACGTGCGCGCCGTGCTGGCCGCGGTCGAGGCGGGCAATGCTGACGCTGGGTTGGTGTACCGGACCGATGCACTCATCTCGAAGAAGGTGTGGATCGCGGTGGCGGTGCCACTGACCGAAGGTCCGAAGATCACGTACCCGGCCGCGGTGCTGCGCGATGCGAAGGAGCCCGAGGCGGCGGCGAAGTTCGCCGCGTTCCTCGCCGGGCCGGAGGCGCGAGAGGTGTTCGCGAAGTACGGATTTCTGCCGGCGCCGTAGGGGTGGCGCGGTTCCCAGACGGCGTCGGCCTATGTGAACCGTCGGGTGGGGTTGAGCGGCGTCGAGCGGTGCGGGCTGAAGCACCGCACCACGGTGGTCCGCGCCAGGCGCTGCGGCCGGCATGCCGGCTGCACTAGCGCGCCAGCCGCATGCCTGAACTGCTCCACATCACGCTCTTCACGGTCGGGGTCGCGCTGCTGAGCACACTGCTGATCCTGCCGCCGGGCATCGCCCTGGGCTGGCTGCTGGCGCGGCGGCGATGGCCCGGCAAGGTGCTGGTCGAGACGTTGGTCGCGCTGCCGCTGGTGATCCCGCCGGTGGCGACCGGGCTGGTGCTGCTGAAACTGTTCGGCAAACACGGGCTGATCGGTGCGTTTTTCCAGCATGTGCTGGGCGTCGAGATCGTCTTCACGTGGAAGGCGGTGGTGATCGCGACGGCGGCGATGGCGCTGCCGCTGCTGGTGCGGGCGGCGCGGGTGGCATTCGAGGAGGTCCCGGAGCGGCTCGAACAGGTGGCGCGCACGCTCGGCGCGGGCCCTTGGCGGACGTTCTTCGCCGTGTCGCTGCCGTTGGCGCGGCGCGGTCTGGCGGCGGGCACGGTGCTGGCGTTCGCGCGGGCGCTGGGCGAGTTCGGTGCGACCGTGATGATCGCGGGCATGATCCCGGGCGAGACGGTGACGCTGGCGCTGGGCATCTACCACGAGGTGCAGCTCGGCAACGATGGCGCGGCGCTCACGTTGCTCGGGATATCGGTGACGTTGGCCTTCGCCGCGCTGGCCTTGAGCGAGTGGCTGCTGCGGCGAAAGACCGCGGATATGGCGGGCGTAAAGCCCGCCCCACCATCGGAGGCGCGGGCGTCTGGTGTGATCGCGCAGGCCGCTGGTAGGGACGCCTCTCCGAGGCGTCCGTTGGCTGTGTCCCACGCGGCAGGCGAGAATTCGGAGCGGACGTTTCGGAGAGACGTCCCTACCTCGAGCGGCAAGCCGGTGCCGATGCTGGAACTCGAGGGCGTGCGCTGGGTGGCGGGCGAGTTCGGGCTCGAGGTCTCGGCGGAGTTCGGCGGCGGGGCGACCGGGCTGTTCGGCGTGTCGGGTTCGGGCAAGTCGACGCTGGTCGAACTTGTCGCCGGTCTGCGGATACCTCAGGCCGGGCGGATCGTGCTGGGCGACACGGCTCTGGCGGATGCCGCGGTCGGGGTGTTCCTGCCGGCGCAGGAGCGGGGGATCGGCTTCGTGCCGCAGGATGGCGCGCTGTTTCCGCACCTCACCGTCGAAAGGAATCTGCGTTTCGCGGAGACACGCGCGCCGCTCGCGGGCCGCGCGGCACGGCGGGCTCAGGTCTGCGCCCTGCTTGGCATCGAAGGGTTGTTGGGCCGGCGCGTGCCGGAGTTGTCGGGCGGTGAGCGGCAGCGCGTGGCGTTGGCGCGGGCCTTGGTCTCCGCGCCTCGGTTGCTGCTGCTCGACGAGCCGTTGGCGGCGCTCGATGCCGCGCGCAAGCAGGCGATCCTGCCGTACCTGAGGCGGGTGCGCGACGAGCTGCGGGTGCCGATGCTCTTCGTGAGCCATGCGCGCGAGGAGGTGCTGGCGCTCTGCGACGAGTTGGCGGTGATCGAAGGCGGGCGGCTGTTGCAGCACGGACCGGTGGCGGCGGTGTTCCAGCGGCCGGCGAGCGATGCGGTGGCGCGAATCGTTGGCGTGGAGACGGTGCTCCCCGGGCGGCTGCTGGGAGGAGAGGGCCAACTGGCGGTGGTGGGCGTCGGCGGCGTGCGTTTCCATGGCCTGGCGGACCGGTTGGCCGCGGGCACCGAGGCGGTGCTGGTGAGCATCCGCGCGGAGGACGTGCTGCTGGTGCGCGACGGCGTCGTGGGCGGCACGAGCGCCCGTAACCGCTGGCGCGGCACGGTGGTGGCGCTCGTCGATGAGGGCGCGCTGGTGCGGGTGGAGCTCGACTGCGGATTCCCCCTGGTGGCGCGGCTCACCCGGCAGGCCGCGGCGGAGTTCGACCTCGTTGTCGGGCGCGAAGTCGGAGCGCTGGTGAAGGCGCCGAGTGTGCACCTGATCGCGCGGTGAGCCGCGGGGCTCAGCAGCGCAGCGGTCTCACGCGGTAGTCGCCGCCGAGCACGAGGTACTCCGCTTCACCCTCGAGGAGATGGCGTGGGAGCAGCCCGCTGAAGAAGAGGATCTTCGCGAGGGGCACTTGCACTGCCCAGACGTGCGAACCGAACTCCCAGGCCACCTCGGCGTCGGAGGAGAAGGAGCTGAGGTTGTTCAGCCGCACCAGCGTCCCGCCGGAATCCGGGCCTTCGCGCACCGCGTACTCCTCGGGGTCGTGGGTGCCGCGGTAGAGCGTGAGGTGGGTCGTGTCCGGGTGGCGGCGACGGAGCTCGTCCTGGCAGAAGGTGAAGAGCAGATCGAGCTGCATGGCCACGCCCATGGTCTGGGCGGCGCCGCGCATGCGGTCGGCGGCGTACTTGTCGCGTGCGGCGGGATCGGTGGCGAGGCGGCCGCCATGGTAGGTGGCCGGGATGCCGAAGCGACTCTCGACCCACGCCTTCAAAACGGCGCCGGCGTGGCCGTTGCTGTCGACACCCCAGTTGGCGAGGAAACGCAGGTAGCTGTGCCGCAGGCTCGCCCGGGCGGACGACTGATGCTGATCCCACTCGTGGAGACGGAACTTCACCGAGACGTAGTCGTGAAAGATCTGGCCGCGCTGTGCGGGCTCGGCGGTGGCGTCGAGCTGGGCGAAGAGGCGGCGATCCGTGGTGCGCGCGCCGTCGATCTCCAGCGCGCGGGGCTGCTCCTGGAACTCGCAAGAGGCGATGATCCAGGGTGGGAGGTTGCAGCGGCAGAGACTGGTCGGTCGCGCGGCGGAATTCATGCGGAGGGCGGTGTGGGCAGGAGGGGCGGTCGCGGGGCGCGGAGGGGCAGGGGGCGGGGCAGCGACAGCAGCCCCGTGGTCTGGCGCCGCACGCGCTCGGCGATGCCGGGGTCGAGCTGGCGCAGCCAACGCGGCGGGATGTCATGAACACCGTAGCACGCTCCCGCGAGCTGGCCGACGAGGGCCCCGGCGGTGTCGGCATCGCCACCGCGGTTGACGACGTCGACGATGCAGCTCTCGACGCTGTCGTTGCGGAAGAAGGCGTGGAGCACGGTCTGGACGGTGTCGACGACGTAGCCGCTGGTGTTGCCCGGCCAGGGCTCGAAACGAAACCGCGGGTGCAGTGCCAGCGTTTCGGAAACGCAGCGCCGGCAGTCGCCGATCGAGCCGCCGAGCATCAGGACCTGCGTGAGACGGCCGAGCAGCATCGCGGCGGCGTCGGAGAGAGGGTGATGGTGGGTGAGGTGCGCCTGTTCGAGGGTGCAACGCACGAGCAGTTCGGGTTCGTCGAGCGTGGCGAGGGCAACGGGAAGGTTGCGCATCGCGGCGCCGTTGCCGGCATTGTCCTCGGAGGGCGGGGCTTCGAGCGTGCCTTCGATCAGGTAGCGGCGGATGCCGCGGCGGCAGGCGTGGCCGATGTCGGGCGGTTTGCTGCGCATCCAGCCGACGAACGAGTCCGCGACCATGCGGAGGTCCCAGCCGCGGGCCGCGAGCAGGGCGTCGCCAAGAGCGAGCGCCATCTGTGTATCGTCGGTCACCTGACCGGGGCGCAAGCGGAGCCATCCTCCCCCGACGATGTTGCGCAGTCCGCCCTTGAAGGTGCCCTCGATCTCGCGCGCGGTCATGAACTCCGCGGTGGCCCCGAGGGCATCGCCGATGGCGAAGCCGAGGTACGCGCCGAGGGCGCGTTCATGGAGCGAGAGGGCGAGGCTGGACACTGCGGACCGAGGAGCAGGGCGCGAGCCAGCGGAAGGCGGACGGACACGGAAGCGTTAACCGCGAAGAACCTAGCGTGGCTCCGCCGCAACCGAAGGGGCAGAATGATGAACCACGGATTTCACGGATGGGCACGGATTCCGGGGGCCCATCTGTGGATTCCGTGTGATCCGTAGTCAACTTTCCCGACAGGGCGTAACATCGGGAAATCGTGCACAGAATGCAGCGTTTGCAGGAATAGCTGCGCAGAGAT
>DAOOFR010000002.1:0-59142 GCA_035415285.1 Opitutaceae bacterium | reverse complement strand
CCTCGTCGAAGCGCCGGAGGATGGCATCGGGCGGGAGCAGGTGTTCGCCGTCGAGGGTGACGAAGTAGTTGCGCCGGTCGGAGACGCCTTGGAGGCGGTTCATCCAGTAGTGCGTCGAGACGCGGAGGTCGTTGTCGTCCGCGGCCGCGCCGGCGGGAGCGTCGAGCCGGTAGTTCCACGCGGACCAGGCGAGGCGCGTGCGCGGCATCACGGCGGCGGAGGTGTGGAGCGTGACGCGGTTGGGTTGGTAGCGGAAGGCGCCGAGCAGGCGGCGTTCTTCGGCGGTGGCGTCGGCGCCGAGCAGCGCGAGCGCGGCGGGCGCGTGGCAGGCGAAGATGACCTGATCGAAGCGGGCCGTGGCCGTGTCGGTCGAGACTTCGACGCCGCCGGTGGGAAGGCGCCGCACGGCGCGCACGGGAGTGCTAGTGTGGATGCGTTCGCGGAAGGGGCCGGTGAGACGGCGAACGTACTCCTGCGCGCCTCCTTCGACGGTCCACCAGGGGTGCTGCGTGTGCAGACCGAAGAAACCATGGTTGTGGAAGAAGCGCAGGAGCGTGGTGGCGGGGAAGCGGCGCATCTGGGCGGGCGGGGTCGACCACACCGCCGAGCTCATCGGGAGCAGGTAGAGCCGGAGGAAATCCTCGCCGTATCCGCGAAGGCGCACATAGTCGTCGAGGGTGAGGTTGTGGAGCGAGGGATCCTCGAGGGCGGCAAGGGCCTCGCGGTTGAACCGGTCGATCTGCAGCAGCATCCGGTAGAACGACGGGCGGAACAGGTTGCGGCGCTGCGCGAAGAGGGTGTTGAGGCTGCTGCCGCGGTACTCGAGACCGCGCGGGACGTGTTGCACGCTGAACGACATGTCGGTGCGCTTGGTGGGCACGTCGAGCGTGTCGAAGAGCCGCGTGAGGTGCGGGTACGTGACGTGGTTGAACACCATGAAGCCGGTGTCGATCGGGACGGCGCGCCCTTCCTCGTCGACGGTGACGGTGTGGGTGTGGCCGCCGATGTAGTCGGCCGCCTCGAAGATCGTGAGATCGTAGCGGTGGCGGAGGAACCAGGCGGCGCCGAGGCCGGAGATGCCGGAACCGATGATGGCGAGGGAGGGCATGGTGGTCAGGCGGGATGAGAAATGGGGAGCGGCTGCGCCGGGACACGGCGGTGGGCGCGTTCGGCGGCATCGCGGGCGAGGGAGCGGATGAGACCGCTGAAGATCAACGCGTGTACCGGATACAACGCGTACCAGTAGAGCAGCCCCGGCAGCCCCTTGGGCTCGAAGTACGCCGTCTGCGTGAGCAGCGTGGCGGCGTCGGCGGTCGCGACCGACCGGAACTCGAGCCAGGCCCGGCCGGGGACGCGCATCTCGGCCCGGAGCCGGATCAGGTGTCCCGGTTCCACGGCCTCGACGCGCCAGAAATCGAGCGCGTCGCCGGCACGCAGGTCCTCCGGGTCGCGGCGGCCGCGGCGCATGCCGACCCCGCCGAACAACCGGTCGATCATGCCGCGCACCTGCCACGTCCAATCGAGATAGAGCCAGCCGCGGCGGCCGCCCAGCGAGGCGAAACTCCGGTATACCGCGGCGGGATCGGCTGGAACCGTTTGCTGGCGACGCTCGAGGATCATGCCTTCGCTGGTGATCAGTTCGACCGGGGTTCGTTGACCTTGGCTGGAGGTCAGGGCATCGCTCCAGGCGGTCTCGACATCGTGGGCTTCGAGCTTGCCCAGGGCGAGGCGCACCGCGGTGGCGTAGTCGAAAAGTTCGATCGCGGGGAAGAGGCGTCGGGCGGTGTCGTCGCGGACTACGACCTCGTTGCCCAGGCCCTTGATGAGCGGCCGGGCGATGGTGGCCGGGATCGGCGTGATGAGGTGTACCCAGTACGAGGATAAACGTGGGGTGAGCACCGGCACGGAGAGCAGGCGACGTTTCAGCCCGCGGGCGCGGGCGTAGCCGGTCATCATCTCGGCGTAGGTGAGCACATCCGCGCCGCCGATCTCGAGCACGCGGCCGGCACTCTCCGGGCAGTCGAGCGCGGCCACGAGGTAGTCGAGCACGTTGCGGATGGCGATCGACTGCACGCGCGTGAACACCCAGCGCGGGCAGATCATCACGGGCAGGCGCTCCGTGAGGTAGCGGATCATCTCGAAGGAGAGGCTGCCGGACCCGACGATGACCGCGGCGCGAAACTCGGTCACGGGCACGCCCGCCTCGCGCAACGCGTCTCCGGTTTCCTGTCGCGAGCGCAGATGCGGCGAGAGGGCCGCCTGCGGGTCGCCCAGTCCGCCGAGGTAGAGGATGCGTTGCACCCCGGCCGTTTTGGCGGCGGCGGCGCAGTTGCGCGCGGCGACGAGATCGAGGTGCGAGAAGTCGCCCCCGGCGCCGAGGCTGTGCACGAGGTAGTACACGGCGTCCACCCCCTGCATCGCGCCGGTCAGCGTCGCTTCCTGCAAGACGTCGCCCGTCGCCACCTCCACCTGCGGCAGCCACGCGCGCCCTTGCAGGCGAGCGGCATCACGCACGAGGCAGCGCACCCGGTGCCCGGCGGCGAGCAGGCGCGGCACGAGGCGCCCGCCCACGTAGCCGGTGGCTCCGGTGACGAGAACGAGCGGGGATTGCGGCGCGGTGCTCATCGGCGGCAGTGTAGGTAGTTCCCGAGTTGTTGCACGCGGGCGGTGTGGAAAAGGTGGAGCGGCGGTGTGGTGTCGGGAAAATGGGGCCGGCTCCGGTGGTGCGAGCCGGGGTTGGATCCGGTCAGGGCCCGGCGGGGCTTCTGTCGTCCGGGGCCACGAGCGCGATCCCGCCGAGCAGGTAGGAGATCATGAAGATCGGAAGCATGGCGGAGTATCGGACAAACGAACGCGTTACTGCGGAAGGAGGACGGAATCGACGACGTGGATGACGCCGTTGGAGGCGGGGACATCGGTGGCGACGACGTTGGCGGAGCCGGCGGTGACCTTGCCGTTGGCGACGACGAGGGGGAGCTTCTGGCCGTTGACGGTGGCGGCCTGGGAGGTGGTGACGTCGGCGGCGAGGACTTTGCCCGGGACCACGTGGTAGGTGAGGATGGCGACGAGCTTGGCCTTGTTCTCGGGCTGGAGCAGCGACTCGACGGTGCCGGCGGGAAGTTTGGCGAAGGCTTCGTCGGTGGGCGCGAAGACCGTGAAGGGGCCCTTGCCTTGGATGGTCTCGACAAGGCCGGCGGCCTTCACGGCGGCGACCAAGGTGTTGAAGCTGCCGGCCGAGGAGGCGACGGCGACGATGTCGCCGGCGGGCTGGGCCTTGGCGGCCGAGGTCGCCTTGTCGGCGGAGCAGGAGCCGGCGTGGGCCGGGAGGGCGAGGGCGGCGGTGGCGACGAGAGCGGCGAGGGTGAGGGAAGCGGAGGATTTCATGGGCGGTGTTGGTTTCTGGTTCGGGTGTTGAGGCGAGCGGTGAAGCCCGCTAACGGGATACAATGTCTAGGGATTGTCTAAGAAAGCAAGATTTTGTCTAGGGGTATTAGCACAGCTCCGCCGAGCGCTGTTTAGTTTATGAGAACAATAATTTTATGAGCCGCCGATGCGATGGGGAACTCGGTGGCGGCCGCAGCGTGTCTAATTTCTGTTGAATAGTGCCCCTTTCCGGTTCGACGGCCGGCTGGATGGTAGGCCGCGGCCTGTCCTCCGCGCGCGGCGGAAGTACAGAAGCCACTGAGCGGCGGTCGGAGCCACGACCCGCCCTAGCTGAAAACCGCTGCTGCCACGGTGCGCCTCAGCTCACGCCGGCCAGATAGCCCACGCGTAAGCCACGTAGCCGAGCAGCAGTGCCGCACCCTCCCGTCGCCTGATCCGAAAGCCGGTGCGGGCCAGCACCATCGCGGCCGCCGACACCGCCACCATCACGAGGTTGTCGAAGCGCACGATCTGCGCTGGCACCGTCGTGGGTGCCAGCAGCGCGGTGACGCCACCAATGCCGAGGATGTTGTAGATGTTCGATCCGAGCACGTTGCCCAGGGCGACATCCGACTGCCGCCGGACCGCCGCCACAATCGAGGTCACCAGTTCGGGCGTGGAGGTCCCCACGGCCACGATGGTGAGTCCGATCACGGTTTCGTCCACCCCCAGCGCTGTTGCCAGCGCCACGGCACCCGCGACCAGCCACCGGCCGCCCAGCACCACGAGAATCAGTCCGAGGAGCGCCAGTGCGATCGGCACCGCCAGTGCGCCCCGCGGGGTCGCTTCCGGACGCAGTGCCGGATCGACCTGCTCGGCCGCCTCCGCCTTGTCGAACGCCGCGGTGTGCCCGGCAACGCCGCCGGCCTTCTCTTGTCTCCAAGCGCTGATGACGTAGGCGACCAGACCCGTCACGAAGCACAGACCGACCCCGCGCCCCAGGGGCATCAGCGCGGCCACCGCCGCGAACAGCGCGGCCACGGCGAGCATGACGACGCCGTCGCGCCGCAGCGCCCCGGCCGATACCGTGATCGGCGCGATCAGCGCCGAAAGCCCGAGGATCAGGAGCAGGTTGGCGATGTTGGATCCCACGATGTTGCCGACCGCGATGCCCGGCGTACCGGCCAACGAAGCCTGCACGGAGGTCACCAATTCCGGGGCGGACGTTCCGAAGCCGACCACGGTCAGACCGATCACAAGTGGTGATACGCCGAGCCGCCGGGCCAGGGCGACTGCACCGCGGACGAGCAGTTCGCCGCCCACCACGAGCAGCGCCAGCCCACCGCCGAGGAGAAAAAGGGTCTGCATGCCGGAATCCCGGCGCGAGGCTCCGCCCAAGGCAATCCACGAACCGGTGCCGCCTCACGCCGGGACTGCGTGGTGCCGCTGGCTTCCGCGTAGTCGATGGGCAGTTGGGGTGGGCGCGAAGACGGAGGGATGCGTTGGGAGCCGTTCGTCAGCGAGCGTCCGGCCACTGCTGGGGGACCCGGCGCAGCTTGGCGACCTCGTAGCCCTGCGCGGATAACTGGTCGACCAATTGCTGGTAGTCGGCCTCGGGGATCTGCGGCGTGCGGGCCATGATCCAGACGTAGTCGCGCTTGTTCCGGCCGATGACGGTCCGGGTGTACTCGGGATCCAAGTGCGTAATCAGGAACTCGGCCTTGAACGGCCAGACGAACTGCATCGCCCAGGTGGAATTGTTGACGCGGTCGACGACGAAGCCGCGGGGCGTGTAGCGCTTGGGTGGGCCGTCGAAGGCGCCTTGGTTGAACGTGAAAGTCGTGGCGATCGTGCCGTCGGTTTCGAGCCGGTAGTCCTCGATCGCGTTGAAGGCCTCGGTCTCGATGAAGGTCGGGATGGCGGCGATCACGTACCAGGGGCCCATGAATCTCTCGAGATCGACCTGCTCGACCGTCTTCAAGGGCGGCAACGAGGTGGCGCAACCGGTGAGCAGCAGCAGGCAGGGCAGGAAGGGAAGAAGTTTCATCGGAATGGGAGGATCGTTCGGTTCAGGCGGAACGGGGATGGTGGATGCGAGAGATCGGGACCCACAGCCGACGGGGACACGGAAGGTTTCGCCCCAGCTGCACACAGATGGACACCGATGGGGAGGTCCTCCGGGGGCCTGCCGGGCGGCGCGTGGGCCGCGGAGGGGCGTGCCTCAACCCCTCCGCGTTCACTCGTCGCCGTAGCGGTAGCGGATCGTCACCGTCTGCCGTTCGCCGGAGGGGCTGAGGATGTTGGACACGCCGTGGAACTCCCGGAGGCGCCGGTTCTCCCGGTCGTACTCGAGGCGCATCTTCGGCGCGAAGTAGCGGAACAGCCAGTGCTTGAGCTTCAGCTCGGCCGACACGCGGGTCGCGTCGGCGGCGAGGGTCCGCACGGCGAACGGAAACGGGGCCAGCTCGGAGGGCAGGACGAGGTTCAGGGCGATGTTCTCCTTCTCCAGGAGGTCCAGATTGTCGATCAGGTAGTAGTGCCAGCCCTGGCAGGAGAAGACGGCGCGGTCGCGACGGAGCGGCGCGGTCTTTTCGGGGGCGCTGGCGCTCTGGTGGAAGACGACATACCCGCCGTCCTGCCAGCGCAGGCCCTCGCGGTAGTTGCGTCGCAGGTCCTCGAAGACATAGGTGGGCAGGGCGACGCTGCGCGAGTAGTCGGAACGCAGCGTGGCGATGAGGGCGCCGTCCGGCGCGAGGTATTCGGTGAGCGAGTCCAAGATGCCCTGCTCGCCGGTGCGCACGGTGTGCCGTTCGGTGTAGACCAGGTCGCCTTGCTCGTCCCGGGCCTCGCCGAGGTATGCGGTGTCCGCGGCCTGCGCCGCGACGGCGAGGAGCGCGAGCGCCAGCCAGAGCAGGCGCCGGAATGTTCGAGAGTTGGGGGTCGTGTTCATGGCGCGATGTCGATGGTCCGCGGCTTCGCGGATGTTGGTTTCGCCCGGGCGCGCCGGCTCCCGGGCGCGGTTTGTACGCGAGGGCTGCTGGCGGTCGACCCGAGGCCGAGGTGCTGCTGCAGGCGCTGGACGGCGAGCTCCTTGGCCTTGGCCTCGATCTCGACCGTCACGGCGAGCGCGCGCCATTCGTCGGGAAAGTCCTCCGGCGCGATGTAGTCATGGTGACGCTCCCGATACGGGCCGTCCCAGCCGGCGATCGGGCTGGAGAGATGGAAGAGCGGTTCGCGGTCCCAGGTCAGCAGCGCGGCGGCGGTGGCCTCGGCGACAGTGAGCCCGTCGGACAGGCAGCGGTGGTGGTGCACGTCGTACACTAGCGGCAGTCGCTCGGCGTGGCAAAGCGCCAGCAGCTCGGCGGGCGTGTAGCTGGTGTCGTCGTTCTCGACGGTGAGGCGGGAGCGGGCGCGAAGGGAGAGGCGCTCGAGGGAGCGGCGGAACCGCGTGAGCGCGGCGGGTTTGTCGCCGTAGGCGCCGCCGGCGTGGAGGTTGATCGTGTCCGCGTGGGTCCACTCGGCGAGTTCGGCCTGGGCCTCGAGATCCGCGAGCGAGCGCGTGACGACCTCGGGGTCCGGCGAGTTGAGCACGACGAACTGGTCGGGGTGGAAGCCGGTGCGGACATCGTGCTCGCGGGCGAAATCGCCGCAGAGCCGCAGGCGGGCGATGAGCGCATCGGCGTCGGGCAGGTCGGTGACGCGGTAGCCGACCGTCGGATGCGTGCGCAGCGGCAGAAGGGTACTGAGGATGCGGAACGAGCCGATGCCGTGCGTGTGGCAATAGTAGAGTGCGGCGAGCAGGGCGTCGGCGTTGGCCCGGGCGAGTTCGGCGAGGCGCTCGAGTTGCGCGGGGCGCGGCAGGCGGGAGAGCGCCGCGGCCGTGGTGGTGCGGAACTTGATCGGTTCCGCGGCGAACTGGCAGCAGAGACCGAGGCGCGGGCGGGCGGGGGGCTGCGGTGCGCGTTTCATGGGGCTTCCCCGAAGATCGATGCGAGGGTGGCGCGACGGTGGGCGAAGATGCGCTCGACCTGCGCGCGGACGAAGAGGGCGTCGACGAGGCGACCGCCCGGGACGGCGTAGCGGATCTCGTCGTCGCAACGTGTGCCGCCCGGGACCTCGGTGAAGGTGTGCGTGTGCACCCAGAGGCGGTAGGGCCCGCGCAGTTGGGTGTCGACGAAGCGCACGGGCGGCTCCCACTCGGCGATCTCGGTGCGCCAGCGCAGCGGCAGTCCGTGCAGGCGGAGGCGGTAGTCGATGAGCGCCCCGCGGCGCATGGTCACCGGTGTGGGTGTCAGGATACGGAAGTGCAGCCAGGGCGGCGTGATGCGCTCGAGGTTCTCCGCCGCGGCGAAGAACGGGAAGATCTCCGCACGCGGGCGAGCGAGGAGCTGGGAGAAGCGGAGCGTGCGGACGTGCATGGCAGGAGGGAAGTTGGGTCCCGGAGGCGGGCCGGCGGGTCTGCAGGGCTGGTTCGCGCCGCGCTCGTGTGGGGGCTCCACCTCCGGGACAATCGAAATTGACTGCGGAGCACCCTCTCGGGGGTGGCGGCGCAGGTTTTGGTTCGTTACTGCGGAAGGAGGACGGAATCGACGACGTGGATGACGCCGTTGGAGGCGGGGACATCGGTGGCGACGACGTTGGCGGAGCCGGCGGTGACCTTGCCGTTGGCGACGACGAGGGGGAGCTTCTGGCCGTTGACGGTGGCGGCCTGGGAGGTGGTGACGTCGGCGGCGAGGACTTTGCCCGGGACCACGTGGTAGGTGAGGATGGCGACGAGCTTGGCCTTGTTCTCGGGCTGGAGCAGCGACTCGACGGTGCCGGCGGGAAGTTTGGCGAAGGCTTCGTCGGTGGGCGCGAAGACCGTGAAGGGGCCCTTGCCTTGGATGGTCTCGACAAGGCCGGCGGCCTTCACGGCGGCGACCAAGGTGTTGAAGCTGCCGGCCGAGGAGGCGACGGCGACGATGTCGCCGGCGGGCTGGGCCTTGGCGGCCGAGGTCGCCTTGTCGGCGGAGCAGGAGCCGGCGTGGGCCGGGAGGGCGAGGGCGGCGGTGGCGACGAGAGCGGCGAGGGTGAGGGAAGCGGAGGATTTCATGGGCGGTGTTGGTTTCTGGTTCGGGTGTTGAGGCGAGCGGTGAAGACCGCTGACGGGACGCAATGTCTACGAAATGTCTAAGAAAGCAAGTTCTTGTCTAGGATCATTAGACAAACTGAACAACGATGGCCTTAATCCCTGTGGCTAATTATGTTAAGCCTCGGACAAGAATCCCGCTTGCCGTGGAGCAGCGGGCGGGTTGTCTAATCAGCGTCTAATAAGCATCATGAGCGCCTACCAACATGCCATCCAAGCGGTCGTACAACGCACCGGGCTCTCGGCCCATGTGATTCGGATCTGGGAGAAACGTTATGGCGTGGTGGCGCCGGAGCGCACGGGCACGAACCGCCGGCTCTACTCGGACGAGCAGATCGAGCGGCTCAGCCTGCTGCGGCAGCTCACCCAGGCCGGCCAGAGTATCGGGACGATGGCGACTCTGCCGCTGGAGCGCCTGCGGCAGATCGCGGCGGACACGCTCGGGCCGGCGTCGCTGGCGGCGGGGCGGTCCGCCGGGGCCACGCTGGATCCGGCGGCGGCGCTGCTGGCGGCGGGCATCGCCGCGGTCCGTGAACTCGATACGGCCGCGCTCGGCGCGACACTCCGGCAGGCGGAGCTGCAGCTGGGGGCGCAGGGGATGTTGCACCGGTTCGCGGCGCCGCTGGCGCAGATGCTCGGCGAGCTGTGGCGCGCCGGCACGATCACCGCCGCGCACGAACACTTCGCCAGCGCGCTGTTGCGGGTGCGGCTGGCGCGCACCACTGCGGATTTTGCCGCGCGGCCCGACTCCCCCGTGCTGGTTGTCGCCACGCCGGTGGGACAGTTGCACGAGCTCGGCGCGTTGCTCGCGGCGGCGGCGGCGGCCAATCTGGGTTGGAACGTGGTCTACCTCGGCGCGAGCCTGCCGGCGGCCGAGATCGCCGGCGCGGCGGTGCAGCGCAAGGCGCGCGCCGTGGCCCTCAGCCTCGTGTATCCGCACGACGACCCCGCGCTGCCGCCCGCGCTGGAACTCTTGCGCGAGTTGCTGCCCGCCTCGACGGCCCTGCTGGTCGGCGGGCGGGCCGTGCCGGCGTTGCAGCCGGTGCTGGAGCGGGTGGGCGCGCGCACGGTGAGCGATCTCGCCGGCCTCGGCGCCCAGCTCGATGCGTTGCGCGGGTAGGTGCGGTTTCGCGGGCGCCCGGGCGGTGTGCCGGTGGCGCCGGGTGGGGGCGGTCCGGCAACCAGGGTTGCGCCGCGCCCGCGGGAGTGTTGTTGTCCCGGTCTGTTGCCATGTGCGCCACGCCGCGAAACGAGCCGCCCCTCCGCATCGTACTGGCCGGAGCCGTCATCACCTTCGCGTTTGTCGCGGGAGCGATCGGCGTCTGGTTCGATGCCTCGGGGATCCAACAGACCCGCTGGTCGGCCAGTCCGACCTTCCTTCTCGTTTCCGGTGCGGCGGCGGTGCTGCTGGGCGCGGGCGCGGTGGTCGCCTGGTTTCGTGGGTTCGGGCGCCGGGCGGGGGACGGGTTTACCCGTTTTCTCGGCGGTGCGGCCTTGGGGGCCTGCCTGCTCTCCGTGTTCATGGCCATGCTGTTCGTGAACGTCCGGCTCGATCCGGGCCCGGGTGAGCCGGTCGAGTTCCTGCTCACCGACCGGTTCACGCTCGAAGTGCAGCGCCGCGACATGCAGCGGCCGTTCGTCCGGCACTATGCGGCCTTCGCCGTCCCCGAAGAGCTCTGGAACTACGCTCTCGTGTTGCTGCACCCGGAGGGCGGGCGCGACCGCACCGTGGGGCAAACGCTCCGGGCGACCCGCCATCCCGGGTTCTTTGCCCTGCCGTGGTACGAGTTTGACGACCCCGTCGACGGGGCGCGGGACCAGCGCCTCGAGCGCACGTTCAGGGACTTCGAGGTGCTCGCGGCGACGGGCGTTTTCGCGCCGCGCTCCCCCTACCGGGAGCAGCTGCAACAGCAGGGGGTGCCCGTAGTCGAGAAGTAGCGCCGACCGCCGGCGCCGACCGGTGCGGCCCGGGTCGTCCGCGCTGGTATAGCCTCCGAGTGAGCGGGCGGGACGCGGCCGGCGGTGGAAGCCGGCTCAACGCCCGCCGGAGCGCCCGCGATCCCGCTCCGGCCGGGTCGCGGCGGGCTCGACCCAAGCCTCGGGAAACAGCAGGTGTTTCGGGTGGCGCGGATGCCGCAGCACGTAGGTGGGCTGGCGGTCGCGCGCCCGCGCCAGGGCGAGCCGCACCTCGCGCTCGGCCACGCGCCGGGTGGTGACGGTGCCGTCGCCACCGAACGCGGGCGAACGGACGACGATGCGGTAGATGCTCTTGTAGTTGATCTGTGTCGATGTCTCGTCGACCGAGACGACCTCGGCCTCCACGACCACCCCCTCGCGCAGCACCCGGAGGGTCCGCCAACGGGCGAAGACCCCGACGCCGGCCATGGCGCCGCCGATGAGGGGGAAGAGAAGCACTGCGATCGAGGCGAGGTTGCCGGCGCTCCGTCGCGCGCCCTCGATCCGGGCGACCGCCGGCTTGGCCGGGAAATACCGCACCGTCACCCGGGCACCTTCGGTCCAGCGCGCCCCGGTGGTGTAGCAGCGCGCGGTCTGCGGCGGACCGCCGGCCGGCTGGTATCCAAAGGTGTAACAGACCACGTCGATGTCGTCGATCGACAGACTGGTCTTCTCGGTGGCGACAACCACTCCTTCGGTCGATCGGGCGCGTCCGGAGCCGAGCTGCCAGTCCTCGAGCAGCTTCCAGGGCAGGAAGGCGGCGGCGGCCGGGATGCCGATCACGAGGAAGAAAACGCCGAACAGCGGCAGGAAGGTGTGGGAGGCCCAGCTGCGCGCCGCGCGCCGCACTGCGGCGGGAACCGCGCGCGGGGGCGGGGCGGCGAGCAGGGCGGTGACCGTGTCGGTGGTGATCATGGGCGGAAGGATGCGGACGGCCGGCGCGGCGGTGTCCGATGGGGGTGGGCACGGCTGCACGCGGTGGCGACAGGAGATTGCGGAGGGACTGGCCCTGGGGCGGCGGAGATCCGCCACCGCTCGGAGCGGGCGAGCGTCAGCACTGTGGAATCGGCGAATCCGCCGGAGCGAGAACAAACACGGCCGGGGGCCGCCGGTTCCCCCCAAAAAAAAGCAATCTTCACGGCACCTCGGCAACGATGCACGAAAGGTGCAGGTGTCCGTGGGTGGGGCTCACTCTCCGGGGTGAGCCGCGGCTCGCTCGTCCCGCCGTACGGCCGAACGCCCTACCGCAAGCAAGCCGGTTTCTTCGTGGCGATCCGGGCCGGTTCCTCCGGGGCTCGTTTGTTCGCTTGCCTGCGTCACCGGAGGTTGGATTCTCTGTCCCCACCATGGACGACCGCGACGTCATCGAGGCGCGCATCACCGCCTTCATCCAGGACCATGCGGAATGGGAGCAGGATTGCGTGACCCGGCAGATGCTGGGCGGCTTCAGTCCGCCCTGCGTGTGTGAACTCATGGACTCGCCCGACCCCGGTGCGCTCATCGAGTCGTTGCAGGCGAGTTCGCCCGATCGCAGCGATGAGGCGCGGCGGGGGCTGGAGGCGGTGGCGCGCCGCCATTGCACGAGCCCGGATCTGCTCACGCGCTCGGGTTTCTGCTACGGTTCGCCGCTTCAGCACGATCCGGCCGCCGAGCACATCACCGCGTTGCGCATCTGGTCCGGAACCGCGACGGTCGTGACGACCGTGGTCGGCGGCGTGGGCGCGGGCTTCGAATACGAGCTGGTGTGCTGCCGGAGCGACTGGCGCATCGACCACATCACGCGGTTCCATACGGCGGAGGGGGCCGCCGAGCCGGCGGACTGGGACGAAGCGGCCTGCGTGGATGAGTTCTCGCCCTGGGACGAGTGCGGGATCGACTTCCGCGAGGCGTTCCAAGCCGGTGGGCGAGCGTTCAGCGCCGAGAGCCGGAAGGAGGAAGCGCTGACGCTGGTCCGGCTCGGCGAGATCCCGCTGCCCAGTGGGCTGCTGGTGGTGAGCGATCCGGGCGAGTTCGTCGATGCGGTCGCGCCGCTCGAGGTTCGCGTGGGGCGAGCGCGTTGCCCGGTCGATGTTGTCCGCGCGGGGCGCGAGAACGCCTTCATCCGGGTGTTGTTCGGCGACTGGGCCTCCGTGGCGGGTTTCGTGCCGGCGCACCTGCTCGGGACGGAGGCGCCGTATGCGGCGAGTTCGCGCGGTGGCTCCCTCGTGATCGGCGACGCCGGCGCGTGGGCGGCGCTTCCGGGGCGGGACCGCGAACGTTTCTACTACATGCTGGTCGAACGCCCCGGCGAGCGGCAGGCGGAAGAAGCAACGCTCATGGCGTTGCCCGCCGCGGCCGGCGAGGCGGCGATCGTAAACCGGGGCGGTGGCGATTTCGATTGCCCCTGCTACTGGGCGGTCGACAGCGCGGGGCGGGCGCAGGCGCTCGTTGTCGACTTGAGCATCTGCGAACGGTCGGTCGATCAGGTCTTCGAGATCCCGGTCACCGAACGACTGCTGACGGCGACTGTTACGCACCCGCAGTTGTCGGAGTTTGGTCATGAGATCCGGTTCGAGCGCTGCGGCTCCGGGCTGGCGGTGGTGTCGGCTTCGCGACAAGGGCACGAGGTCGATCTGCTCGACGGGGCGGGGCGCGTGCTCGGTTCGACCGAAGGTGCGGGCATGACCGCGTGCGGCGAGGTGGAGGAGCGGACCATCATGGAACTGCCGGACGATCTTCGCGGCCTGCGCCTGCGGGTACGCTGGAGCGAGCGGCGGCATGTCTTCGCGCGCGAGTTCGACGGACTGGCGTGAGTACGGGGTGCGGCGGCGCGTGTTGCTGACGGCGGCCGTGGGAATGGGGCGCAAAAACGGCTTCACTTTCGGCGGCGTTGCGCCGTTCTCGTGCGGCATGAGCAGCACATCGCTCGTCTTCTCCTCCCGCGCGGAACACCGCGCCTGGCTCGCCTCGCAAGCCGCCCTGCCGCGCGGTTTCCGCGTGGGCGCGTCGCGCTTCGACTTCGTGCCCTTCGAGGTGCCGAAGCCGGCGAAGATGACCGTGACCCTCATCGCGCTCGATCGGCCCACGGCCGATTTTGCCGCGATGTTCACTAAGAACGCCTTCCCCGGTGCGCCGGTGATCGTGGGCCGCAAGCGCCTCGCCGAGCCGAAGCTCGGGGCGATCATCGTGAACAACAAGATCTCCAACGTGTGCGCACCCGGAGGCGTCGAGACCTCCGAGAAGCTCTGCGCCGCGACCGCGGCCGCGCTCGGGCTGCAACCGACCGAGGTGCTGCCGAGCTCCACCGGCGTGATCGGCTGGCGGCTCCCGGCCGACCAGATGATCACCGCGCTGCCGCAGGCCGTGGCCTCGCTTGCGTCCGGCTCCATCCTCCCGGCCGCCGAGGGCATCGTGACGACCGACTTGTATCCGAAGATCCGCCGCGCCGACCTCGCGGGCGGCAGCATCGTCGGCATCGCCAAGGGCGCCGGCATGATCGAGCCGAACATGGCGACGATGCTCGTCTACATCCTCACCGACCTCGCCGTGCCGCGCGACGCGTTGCGCGCCATCCTCGGCCGCGCCGTCGACCGCAGCTTCAACCGGATGAGCATCGACAGCGACACGAGCACCTCCGACACCGTCGTGGCGCTCAGCTCCGGCGCGGTGCCGTGCGCGGATCTCGCGGCGTTCGAGGCCGCGCTCACGCAGGTGTGCCGCGACCTCGCCGAGGATGTCGCCCGCAACGGCGAGGGCGTGCGCCACGTGATGCGCGTGACCGTGAAGGGCGCGCCGACCGAGGCCGCCGCGCGCGCGATCGGCAAGAGCGTCGTCAACGCCCCTCTCTTCAAGTGCGCCGTGGCCGGTAACGATCCCAATGTCGGCCGCCTCGTGCAGGCCGTGGGCAAGTACGTGGGCGCGCATGAGCCGGGCATCCCGCTCAGCCGCACGCGCATGAGCCTCGGCGGCATCCAGATCGTCGCCGACGGCATCTTCGCCCTCGATCCCGCCAAGGAGCAGGCGCTGGTCGCGCATCTGAAGGCGGCCGAGCTCTACGCCAGCGCGGAGCCGAAGGACGGCGTGTATTCGCCGCCGATCGACTTCCCGCCGCACGAGCGTTGCGTGGAGATCGAGATCGACCTCTGTGCCGGCGCCGCGGAGGCGACCGTGATCGGCGCCGATCTCACCCACGAGTACGTGAGCGAGAACGCCGACTACCGCAGCTGAGCCAGGACGGGCCGTCGCGGGGCGAGCCCCGCGCTGGCCGCGACCTCGGCCACCTGCGGCGAAACCCGCCAACCGCCATCCATGGGCTTGCTCCTTCGAATCCGGGCCTTGGCCTTGGTCTTGGGCCGGGGCGCCGCGCGCGGCGGGCCGTTTCTCCGCCGCGCGGGCTGGGTGCTGGTCGGCCTCGGTCTGGCGGCCTACCTGGTGTTCGTGACGTCGAGGATGGGGCTTTGCGCGGGCGGCAGCGATTCCTCCGGCTATGTCAACGGCGCCCGGATGCTGCGCGAAGGCCGGCTGGTGGCGGAGCAGCGGCAGCTCGAGGGCGTCGCAGTTCCGCTGCCGGACTTCACCTATGTGCCGCTGGGCTTTGTGCCGGTGGCACGGGAGCCGGGTGGCCGGGGCGCGCCGCCGATGTCGCCCTCGTATCCGCTGGGGCTTCCGGCGCTGTTCGTGGCGGCCTCGTGCGGTGGGTCCCTGGAAGCGGGCATGCATGTGGCGATGACGCTGATGCTCGTCGGGAGTCTGGTGGTCACCTACCGGCTGGGGCGGCTCCTGGGGCTGGAGCCGGTCTGGGCGCTGGTGGGCGTGGGGATGCTGGCGGGGTGTCCCCTGTTTCTGGGCCTATCGGTCCAGACGATGAGCGACATGCCGGCGCTGTTCTGGACGACGTTGGCGTTGGTGCTGGCCCTGGAGAGCCGCAGGCGGCGCTGGATGGCGGGTGCCGCAGGCGTGGCGGTGGCGATCGCCGTGTTTGTGCGGCCGGCAAATGCGCTGGTGGTGCTTCCCCTGGTGTGGGCGTTGGGGCTCGACTGGCGTCGGTGGCTCTGGCTGGGGCTGGCGGGGTTGCCCGGCGCGGTGCTTTGGGCGCTGATGAACAAGGTGCTCTTCGGGCACTACATCGCCACGGGTTATGGCGATGTGAGCCGGCTGTTCGGCTGGCACAACGTGCTGCCCGCGCTGCGGAACTACGGCGAAACTTGCGCGCGGATCCTGCCGCTCGGGGTGCTGGCGGCGTTGGCGACGACGCGGGGCGGCCGCGGCGCCGATCCACGGGCGACGGCGGCGGCCGCGACCTGGGTGGTGCTGGTCGGCGGCTTCTACTGCTTCTACCAGCACACGCAGGAGGTCTGGTGGTACCTGCGCTTCGTGTTGCCGGCGTTTCCGGCGCTGATCGTGCTCGCGGTCGGCGGGCTGCGGCAGGTGCACGGCTGGCTGGCCGGGCCGGGCCACGTCTGGAGGCTCGGGCTTGCGGGTGCCGTGGTGGTGACGTTGCTGGGCTGGCAGCTCGCGCGGCAGGTGCGAGCCTGCGAGGAGTGGTGGGTGTTGTGGTGGGGCGAGGGCGAGCTGCGTTATGTGGAGCTGTGCCGGCGCCTCGAGACCCATGCGCCGGCCAACGCCGTCGTCTTCGCGATGCAGACGAGCGGCGCACTCTTCTCCCTCCAGCCGTGGGTGGTCGTGCGCCGGGATTGCATGACGCCGGAGCTGTCGCGCGAGTTGTACGCCGCCGCCGGCAGAGCCGGCCGGCCGGTCTTCGCCGCGCTCTTTCCCTTCGAGCTCGCGGAAGGCTGCTTTGGCAAGAATCTGGCCGGTCGTTGGGTCAAGATCGACGCGGTGGACGACAAGACTCTCTGGCGGCTCGACGATCCGGCCGGCGCGATGCCGACCGTGGCCGTGCCGTGAGCGCGTGGCCACCGCGGGCGGGACGCCCGAGGGCCCTGGCGCCGAGGGGCGCGGCGCCGCGATGTCGTCAATGTCCGGTGACGCGAACCCGGCTGCAACCGGCGGGGCGACGCGGAAGCCGCGGGACGCTACCCTCGTCGGGTCGCCGCGCACCCGAGCCGATTCGGCTCAGTCGCGGTGGATCTCGGGCTTCGGGTCGCGGAGCATGAGGTCGCGGACGATCTCGCGCGGGTCCTTGCCGTCGTAGAGACAGGCGTGGACGGCGTCGACGATCGGCGTCTCCGCGCCGATCTGACGCGCGAGCTGGAAGGCGCTCCGGGCGGTGGTCACACCCTCGGCGACGACGAGGCCCATCTCCTGCTGGATCTCGGGGAGCTTGCGGCCCTTGCCCAGCTCCTCGCCCACGTGGCGGTTGCGGCTGTGCTGGCTGGTGCAGGTGACGATGAGGTCGCCGATACCGGAGAGGCCGGAGAAGGTCTCGGGCCGGCCGCCGAGCATCTGGCCGAGGCGGGCCATCTCGACGATGCCGCGGGTCATGAGGGCGGCCTTGGTGTTGTCGCCCATGCCCATGCCGTCGAGCACGCCGGCGGCGAGGGCGAGCACGTTCTTGAGCGAGCCGCCGAGTTCGGCGCCGACGACGTCGTCGGAGGTGTAGACGCGGAGATACTCGTTCATGAACGCCTGCTGGACGGCGGCGGCGGCCTGCGGGTCGCGGGAGGCGGTCATCACGGCGGTGGGCACCCGGCGGGCGACCTCCTCGGCGTGGCTGGGGCCCGAGAGGATGGCGTAGCGCACGTCGCCGAGAACCTCGGCCACGAGTTCGCTGATACGTTTGCAGGAGCCGGTCTCGATGCCCTTGGCGACGTTGAGATAGATGATCCCGGCCGGGCGCGGCACGGCGCGGAGCTTCTCCAGCGTGCCGCGGACGTACTGCGTGGGAGCGGCGAGGAGGATGAGCTCGGCTTGGGCCACCGCGCAGGCCAGGTCGGGTTCGAAGCGGAGGGCGGCGGGGAGTGCGACGCCCTTGAGGAAGCGGTCGTTGCGGCGCGTGCGGGCCATCTCGGCGAGGTAGTCGGGGAACGGGCCCCAGAGGGTGACCGCGTGCTTGTTTTCGCAGAGGACCATGGCCAGTGCCGTGCCCCAGCCGCCGTCGCTAAGAACGCTGATGTTCATCGGGTGGAAATCGTGGAGGGATGAAAGGGTGGAGCGCCGCGGGGCGCGGTTGGCCGCAAGAGGGCGGAACTGTGCCCGCCGCCGCCGGTGTGGTTCAACGAAAAAGCCGTGGGCGGCCCTCGCGGCGCCACAAAACGAAGCGCCGTCCCACACGAGGCGGGACGGCGCGAGTAGAGGCAGGAGACCGGATGCCGATCAGAGCACGTTGCCGACGTAGCTCTGGAGGGAGCGCACGCCGACGCGTTTCTGCTTCATCGCCTTGATGCCGCGCAGGGCGGCGAAGGCGCCGGCCATCGTGGTCATGATGGAGATGCCGTTGAGGACGGCGGCGGTGCGGATCTTGTTCTCGTCCTGGCGGGGCATCATGCCGGAGGGCGTGTTGATGATGAGCTGCATCCGGCCGTTCTTGATCATGTCGATCACGTTGGGCCGGCCTTCATCCAGGCGCGGGATACGGGTGACGGGCACGCCGTTCTCGGTGAGCACCTTGGCGGTGCCGGCGGTCGAGAAGAGGACGAAGCCGAGGGCGACGAGCTGGCGGCCGAGGTCGACGGCGCGGGCCTTGTCGGCGTCCTTGACGGAGAGGAAGACGTTGCCCTGGAGCGGCAGCGAGGGCTTGGCGGCCATCTGCGTCTTGGCGAAGGCGATGCCGAGGTCGTCGTCGAGGCCCATGACCTCGCCGGTGGAGCGCATCTCGGGCCCGAGGTTGATGGTGGCGCCGGGGAAGCGGTTGAAGGGGAACACGGCCTCCTTGACGCACCAGTGGCGCGGGGTGAGCTCGCGGGTGAAGCCGATCTCGGCGAGCTTCTTGCCGGCCATGCACTTGGCGGCGAGCTTGGCCAGGGGCTGTCCGATGGCCTTGGAGACGAAGGGGACGGTGCGGGAGGCGCGCGGGTTGACCTCGAGCACGTAGAGGTCGTTGTCCTTGATGGCGAACTGGACGTTCATGAGGCCGACGACGTTGAGGGCCTTGGCGAGGGCGATGGTGGCCTGGCGGACCTGCTCGAGCATCGCCTTCGAGAGGGTGTGCGGGGGCATGACCATGGCGGCGTCGCCGGAGTGCACGCCGGCGAACTCGATGTGCTCGAGCATGCCGCCGATGATGGCGGTCTCGCCATCGGAGATACAGTCGACGTCGAGCTCGTTGGCGTCCTCGAGGAACTTGTCGATGAGGACGGGCTTGTCGGGCATGACCTCGAAGACCTGGCGGATGACGGCGCGCATCTCGTCGAGGCTGTAGAGGATGAACATGCCGCGGCCGCCGAGCACGAAGGAGGGGCGCAGGAGGACGGGGAAGCCGAGCTCGGTGGCGTGCTTGAGCGCATCCTCCTCGGTGAGGGCGGTGCGGTTGTCGGGCTGCTTGAGACCGAGCTTGTGGAGGATGCCGGCGAAGAGTTTGCGGTCCTCGGCGAGCTCGATCGACTCGGGGCTGGTGCCGATGACGTTGACGCCGTTGGCCTTCAGGGCGGTGGCGAGGTTGAGCGGGGTCTGGCCGCCGAACTGCACGATGACGCCCTGGCACTGCTCCTGTTCGTAGATCTCGAGCACATCCTCGAGGGTGAGCGGCTCGAAGTAGAGGCGGTCGGAGGTGTCGTAGTCGGTCGAGACGGTCTCGGGGTTGGAGTTGACCATGACGGTCTCGTAGCCGAGTTCGCGCAGGGCGAAGGAGGCGTGCACGCAGCAGTAGTCGAACTCGATGCCCTGGCCGATGCGGTTGGGGCCGCCGCCGAGGATCATGATCTTGGGGCGGTTGCTGCGGATGACCTCGTTCTCGTCGCCGTAGGAGGAGTAGTAGTACGGAGTGAAGGCCTCGAACTCGGCGGCGCAGGTGTCGACGAGGCGGTAGGTGGTGTGCACGCCGAGCTTGCGGCGGTGTTCGCGCACGGTCTTGAGGGGGGCGCCGCAGAGGAAGGCGAGCTGGGCGTCGGAGAAGCCGGCGGCCTTGACGCGGCGCAGGGTGGGGGCGTCGAGATCGGCGAGGAGCTTGGTCTTGAGGAAATCCTCCATCTCGTGGAGCTCCTTGAGCTGCTCGAGGAACCACGGGTCGATGGCGGTGATCTCGAAGATGCGGTCGACGGAGAAGCCGGCCTTGAAGGCGTAGCGCAGGTAGAAGGGGCGTTCGGCGTTGGGCGTGCCGAGCTTGGCGATGATGGTCTGCTCGTCGGGGAGGTCGAAGTCGCCGAACTTGCCGCCGCCGCCGAAGCCGCGGGCGCCGATCTCGAGGGAGCGGATGGCCTTCTGGAAGGCCTCCTTGAAGGTGCGGCCGATGGCCATGGCCTCGCCGACGGACTTCATCGCCGAGGTGAGGGTGGTGTTGGCGCCGAGGAACTTCTCGAAGGCGAAGCGCGGGATCTTCGTCACCACATAATCGATCGTGGGCTCGAAGCTGGCGGGCGTCTCCTTGGTGATGTCGTTGCGGATCTCGTCGAGCGAGTAGCCCACGGCGAGCTTGGCGGCGATCTTGGCGATGGGGAAGCCGGTGGCCTTGGAGGCGAGCGCGGAGGAGCGGGAGACGCGCGGGTTCATCTCGATGACGACCATGCGGCCGGTCTTGGGATCGAGGGAGAACTGGATGTTGGAGCCGCCGGTCTCGACGCCGATCTCGCGGATGACGGCGAAGGAGGCGTCGCGCATGGCCTGATACTCCTTGTCGGTGAGCGTCATGGCGGGGGCGACGGTGATGGAGTCGCCGGTGTGCACGCCCATCGGGTCGAAGTTCTCGATGGAGCAGATGACGACGCACTGGTCCTTGTGGTCGCGCATGACCTCCATCTCGTACTCCTTCCAGCCGAGGAGGCATTCCTCGATGAGGACCTCGTGGGTGGGGGAGGCCTCGAGGCCGCCCTGGACGATGACGTCGAACTCCTCGCGGTTGTAGGCGATGCCGCCGCCGGTGCCGCCGAGCGTGAAGCTGGGGCGGATGATGAGCGGATAGGTGCCGATGAAGTCGGCCGCGGCGCGGGCGGCCTCGAGGGTGTGGACGGTGCGGGACTTGGCGACGTCGAGGCCGATCTTGAGCATCGCGTCCTTGAAGAGCTGGCGGTCTTCGCCCTTGGCGATGGCGGGCGGCTTGGCGCCGATCATCTCCACGCCGTGTTTCTCGAGGATGCCGGCCTTGTGGAGCTCCATCGAGAGGTTGAGCGCGGTCTGGCCACCGAGGGTGGGCAGGAGGGCGTCGGGTTTCTCGACCTCGATGATGCGCTCGAGCATCTCGAGGGTGAGGGGCTCGATGTAGGTGACATCGGCGAACTCCGGGTCGGTCATGATCGTGGCCGGGTTGGAGTTCACGAGCACGACCCGATAGCCTTCCTCCTTCAGGGACTTGCAGGCTTGGGTGCCGGAATAGTCGAACTCACAGGCCTGCCCGATGATGATGGGCCCTGCGCCGATGATGAGGATGGTTTCGAGGTCGGTGCGCTTCGGCATGGCAAAATTTCGCGGAGCGTGGAAAGCGCCGAGGGGGGGCGCAAGCGGGAAGTCGACCGCGGTTTCCAGCGGGTGGACGAGCGAGTGCGGCCGGAGCGGGGCACCGCCGGGGTCGAAGGCGGGGGCGGCGCGCGGAGGAATGCACTGCGGGCCGGCGGACCCGCACCGCGCGGGCCGGCTCAGCCGAGCTTCGCGGTGTCGACGCCGAGAATCTTGGCGGCCCGGGCCTTGTCGTTGCGGCAGGCGTGGAGGATGCGCGCGATGTAGGCCTTCTCCTCCGCGGCGAGATGGTCCGCCAGGGTGGGCATGTCCTTGAGGTCGCGGAGACGCTCGGGCAGCTGCGCGGCGGTGATCGTCTTGTTCTCGGCGGCGGCGACGATGGCGGAGACGACCTGGCTGAGCTCGGAGATGTTGCCCGGCCAGCGGTGGGCCGAGAGGATGGCGAGGGCGTCCGGGGCGAACTCGATCTGTTTGGGGTCGAACTTCGCGCTGCCGATCGAGGCGGCGAAACTCTTGAGCAGGAGCGGCAGGTCCTCGATGCGCTCGCGCAGCGCCGGGAGCATGAGCGGGAGGGCGCCGATGCGGTAGAAGAGCTCGTCGTGGAACTTGCCGTGGTCGATGAGCTTCTCGAGATCCTCGGTGCTGGAGCAGCACAGGCGGAAGGTGGCCCCGGCGTTGCGCAATACGCCGACCAGGCCCTTCTGGATCGCGAGGGGCAGCGTATTGATCATCTCGAGGCAGAGTGTGCCGCCCTTGGCCTGCTCGATCCACGAGCCGCCCTGGCCCTGGGGCCCGAGGAGCCCCTCGTGCAGCGTGGCCTCGTCGATCGCGGAGCAGTCGTAGCGGATCAGCGGGCTGCCCGGGGGGCAGCCCTGGGTGTGGATCAGCTCGGCGATCACGGTCTTGCCGGTGCCCGCCTCGCCGACGATGAGCACGGGCGTCTTCGCTGTCGTGAGTTTCTTGATCTGCGGCCCGATCTTTTTGATCTTCTTGCTCTCGCCGATGACGAAGGCCTCGAGCTGGTCGGCCGCGACGTTGTCGTCGCCGTGGGTCGGGGCGGGGCCTGCGCTGGCGGTCTGGGCCTTCTTGGCGCGGGTGACCCCGAGCTTCTTGAATTCCACGCCGCGTTTCAGGGCGGAGATGAGCTCGTCGACCTTGAAGGGTTTCTGGAGAAAATCGAAGGCGCCGAGCTTGAGCGCATCGAGGGCGTAGGTGGTGCTGGCGTAGGCGGTCATCACCACGACGACGGCCTGCGGATCGAGTTTCTTGAGTTCGCGCAGCAGCACGAGCCCGTCCATCGGCGCCATCTTCACGTCGACCAGCACGACGTCGAACTTCTCGGCCTTGTAGCGTTCGAGCGCCTTGGCTCCGTCGGTGGCGAAGGCGGCGGTGAAGCCGATAGGCTGGATGACCGCCTCCAACATTTCATGGATGGAGGTCAGGTCGTCGACGATGAGCACCGAAGGCATGGTGGCGAGGTAACGACAGCGCCGGGGACAGCGCAAGCACAGGAGCGCAGGCTCCCCGGGCGCGGAGGATCAATTGTTGCCGCCGACGACGTTGGCCATGTTGAAGATCGGCAGGAACATCGCCATGACGATGCCGCCGACGAACACGCCGAGGAAGCAGATGAGCAGCGGCTCGATCAGGGAGGTGAGGGCGGCGACGGTCGCGTCGACCTCGGTGTCGAAGAAGTCGGCCACCTTGCTCATCATGCCGTCGACGTTGCCGGTGGATTCGCCGGCCCGGACCATGTGCTTCATCATCGGCGGGAAATAGGCGTTGGTGGCGAGGATGTCCGAGATCCGGCCGCCCTGGCTGATGTGCTTGGCGATGTCGCTGCAGGCCTTCTCGATCTGGGTCTTGCCACTGGCGGAGGAGACGATCTCCAGCGTGCGCAGGATCTGGACGCCCGAGCGCATGAGGGTCGCATAGGTGCGGCAGAACCGGGAGAGCGCGATCTTGTGGGAGAGCGGGCCGAAGATCGGCGCGCGGTGCACCAGCTCGTCCTTGAACTCGCGGCCCTTGGGGGTCGCGGTGAACTTGCCCCAGGCTTTCCACGCGAAATACAGCACGACGCCGATGTGCAGGATGCTGATCTTGGTGAGGACCTCCGGGAAGCTGAACGCGGGTTTCAGGAAGTTGCTGACGTCGATCAGCATCTGGGTCGGCAGCGGCAACTGGGAGCCGAAGCCGGAGAACATCTCGGCGAAGACGGGGATGACGAAGACCAGCAGCACGTTCACCAGCACCACCGCCAAGCCGATGACGGCGAGCGGATACGCCATGGCGGATTTCACCTTCTTGGTCAGCTTGACCGTCGACTCGAAGTAGCCGGCGACCTTGAGCAGAATCTCGGCGAGATTGCCCGAGGCCTCGCCCGCCTCGACCATCGAGATGAAGAGCGAGGGAAACCCCTTCGGGAATTTTTTGATCGCGGCCGAGAACGAGCTGCCGGCCGAGATCTCCAGGCGCACCTCGCGCAGGATCACGCGAAACACCGGATCCTCCATCTGCTCCTGCAGCGCCTCCAGCGAGGCGACCAGCGGCAGACCCGCGGCCAGCAGGGCGGCCAGCTGGGCGGTGAAGATCGCCAGCGGCTCGAGCGGGATCCTGTAGTTTTTCGCCTTCTTCTCGTAGGCCTTCTGCTTCGCCAGCGACTGCGAAGCCATGAAGCTGATTTTCGGAGCCTTGTTCGCCGTACGCGACGAGACGGAGGAGGCCGGGGAAGCCGAAGACAGGAAAGCCATGGTCGGGGCGAGGATTGTTAAGCGCGGAATAAGCCAGTCGCGCCAGTTGGGCGCAACCTCCGATCCGTAAATTCCCTTTCAACAACCCCGGGTGCGCTGGGGAATTGACCCCATTTCTCCGCCCGGGCGCGCCGCGCGCCGCCGTCGGTGGCTCGGGGGCGGACCGTCCCCCGGCGACCGCCGGCTCCAATGGCCCGATACAATGGCTCGCGTGTTGCGGGCTCCGGGGCGCGGCCGCGGCGGTGGCGCCGTCGGAGGGCGGAACGGTTCGCGCCGCTACCGCCGACCCGGTTTCCGGGCCGGGTGCGGCTGGCCCTGCTGGGCGCGGCGGGTGGCGGCGCCTTCCGGGCCGTTCCGGGCGTAGCCCGCCGCGTCGGTGGTGACGACGCGTTCGTCGGGCCGACACGGACCGTGCGGCGGGCGCGCGCCGTCGCCGAGCAGCGGCTTGATGAAACGCTCGAGGCCGAAGCGCCGGAGCGAGGTGCGCACGGCCTCGCGGAACTCCGGCTTGTACCAGAAGAAGAAGCTGCGCTGCGCCTCCTTCTCCTCGCGTGTCCTCGCCACGGGTACCGGTTTGCCGTCGTACGGGTGCACGCCGGTGGCGTAGATCTCCGTGGCGACGGTCATCGGCGTGGGCGTGAAGTCCTGCACCTGCTCGAGCTTGAAGCCGAGCTCCTTGGTCTGCGCGGCGAGGTCGGCCATGTCCTCGGGGCGCGACGCCGGATGCGAGCTGATGAAGTACGGGATGAGCTGCAGCTGCGGTTTGCCGACCTTCTGCTTGATCGCGTCGAAGCGGCGCAGGAACTCGCGGAAGAGCGCGAAGCTCGGCTTGCGCATCACGCGCAGCACGGCGTCCGAGGTGTGCTCGGGTGCGACCTTGAGCCGGCCGGAGACGTGGTGCGCGATCAGCTCCTCCATGTAGCGCTCGTGGCTTGCCGCGACCGCGGGCGACTTCTTCGGGTGCAGGAACAGGTCGTAGCGCAGCCCGCTGGTGACGAACGCGTGCTTCACCCCCGGCGTCTCGCGCACGGCCTTGTAGACCCCGAGCAGCGCGGTGTGGTCGGTGTCGAGATTCGGGCAGATGGTCGGCCACATGCAGCTCGGGCGGATGCACTCGTCGCAGATCCACTGCTCCTTGCCCTTCATCCGGTACATGTTCGCCGAGGGGCCGCCGAGATCGGTGATCGTGCCGTGGAAATCGGGCATCGCCTTCACGGCCTCGACCTCGCGCAGGATGCTCTCCCGGCTGCGGCTGGCGACGAACTTGCCCTGGTGCGCGGAGATCGTGCAGAAGCTGCAGCCGCCGAAACACCCGCGGTGCAGGTTGATCGAGTGCCGGATCATCTCATACGCCGGGATCGGGCCGCGCTTGCGGTAGCGCGGGTGCGGCAGGCGCGTGAACGGCAGGTCGAAACTGCGGTCCATCTGCGCCTCGGTCATCGTCGGGAACGGCGGGTTGATGACGAGCGTGCGTCCGCCCACGTCCTGCAGGAGCCGGCTGGCGTGCACGCGGTTCGACTCGGTCTCGACCTGCTTGAAGTTCGCCGCGTAGAGCGTGCGGTCGGCGAGGCACTCCTCGTGCGAGTGCAGGCGCAGGTCGGCCCAGTTGGCGTTCTTGGGCAGCGGCGCGCCTTCGGGCAACAGCACCGCCGTCTGCGCGATCGTCTTGAGCGAGGCGAATGGCACGCCCTTCGCCAGCAGCCGCAGCAGCTCGAGCAGCGGCAGCTCGCCCATGCCGTACACGAGCAGGTCGGCGCCGCTCTCGGCGAGCACGCTGGGGCGGATCACGTCCGACCAGTAGTCGTAATGGGAAACCCGCCGCAGGCTGGCCTCGATGCCGCCGATCATCACCGGCACGTCGGGCCAGAGCTGCTTGAGGATGCGCGTGTACGTCGTCACCGCGTAGTCGGGACGGAAACCCGGCGCGCCGTCGGGTGTGTAGGCATCGTCGCTGCGCAGGCGGCGGCCGGCGGTGTAGCGGTTGACCATCGAGTCCATGCAGCCGGCGGTCACCCCGAAGAAGAGCCGCGGACGCCCGAGCTTCTTGAAATCGCGCAGGTCGTCGCGCCAGTTGGGCTGCGGCACGATCGCCACGCGAAACCCTTCGCGCTCGATGATGCGTCCGACCACCGCCGCGCCGAACGACGGGTGGTCCACGTAGGCGTCGCCCGTCACGAGGATCACGTCGACCTCGTCCCAGCCGCGCGCGTCGAGCTCGTCGCGCGTGGTCGGCAGCCAGCGCGCGGGATTCCAGGTGGGATCGCGCGGGTCTGGTTTGGTGGCGGGGGAGGACGGCGGCAAAGTGCGGCCACCTTCAACGCGCCGTTCTCGCGGCGCAAGCGCCGGCTGGCCGGGCGGCCGGCGCGCGCCTCGCGCCGAAGCGGCCACCGCTGGCCAAAGGCTCGGGCCGTGCCGCACCGCGTCTACCCGCGGCGCTTCTCGCGCACGAGCAGCACATCCAACGCCCCGCGCACCGCGATCATCGCCACGAGGAAGAGCGCGCCCCAGCGCACCTCGGTGTGCATGAGCTGGTCGCCTTCGACGAGGAAGACCGCGAGCGCGAGCCCGAAGACGTCGAGCATGCTCCAACGGCGCCACCCCAGGAGCCGGAGCCAAGTGCCGCCGGCGTCCGCGCCGCGGCGTTGCCGCCACCAGAGCTGGAGCTCGAACAGCCAGGTCGCCAGCGGTGCGAGCACGAGAAAGAGCGCCGCGACCGTGCCCGCCGTCCCTGCGCCGGAGGAGAGCAGCGTGGCCGAGAGGGTGAGGATGCTGTAGGCGCGGTCGGCGAGCAGCCAGTCGTGGATCCGCAGGAACGGCAGCGCCAGCGTGCCGGCGAGGACGAGGCCGGCCAGGGCGAGCCACCAGCCGCCCACGCGCGGCGCCGCCGGCGGCTCCACCCCGGCGCGCGTGGCGAGGAGGTTGCCGGTGACGATGCTCAACATGATCGCCGCGACGAAGAGCGGGATGCCGGCGAGCGGCTCGGCGCCCACCAGCAACTGCCCCGAGGTGAGCGTGAGGATCAGGCAGACGAGAAAGACATCGAGCATCGACCACTTGCCCAGGCGTTCGACCCAGCCCAGCGCCGCGTGGCCGCGGGGGCCGAGCCGGCCGCGGCCGCAGAGCGCGGCGAGCACCCCGAGCTTGGCGAAGGGGAAGACGACGGAGAAGCCCACGACCAGCACGGCGAGCACGTACAACCCGTTTCCCCACATCATGCGCACGGAGCGGATGAGTGAATACGGTTCGGTGCCGAGCCCCTTGCGCAGTTCCATGAACGGCAGGAACAGCACCGCCACGTTGCAGGCGAACGACACGCCCAGCATCGCCCCGCCCAACAGGCGGGTGCGGCGGTCGAGCGAGACTTCGGCGTCCATCCGCCCAGCGCAGCCGGCGCGGCGGCGGGCGGCAACCCGGAACCGTGCCGTGGCGTGGCTGCACGGGGGCTGCGCTGTCGGCAGCGGTCGGGCGTCGCGCCGGCGAGGTTGGCCGCGGGCTTGCGCGGGGCGCGGTTTTCCGGTAACTCCCCGCCTTGCTTGTTCCTCGGAACCTGTCACCGATCCTCGAATCCTAGCTTTATGCACCTGCGCTCCCTCGCCTCCCTCGTTCTCGCCCTTGTCGCCATCCCGCTGCTTTCCGCCAGCGATGAGCGCAAGAAGCTCGTCACGCAGATCGAGAGCTGCGAGGCGATCCTTCAGGAGTTCCAGGCCAGCCCGGCCACCGCGATCCCGCCCGAGGTCCTCCGCCAAGCCAAGGGCCTGGTCATCGTCAACGAGTTCCAGGCCGGCTTCATCATCGGCGGCAAGGGCGGCTACGGTGTCGCGATGGTCAAGCGCGCCGACGGGACCTGGAGCGTGCCCACGTTCCTCGACGCCGGCGAGGCCAGCCTCGGCCTCCAGCTCGGGGCGAAGTCGGTCAACACCATCTACGTGATCAACGACGAGGCCGGCATCCGCCTGCTCTACCGCGCGCGTTTCAACTTCGGCGCCGATGCCGCTGCCGTGGCCGGCCCGCACGCCACGGACGTCCAGGAGGCCACCCAGATCATCAAGGCTTCCGTCTACGTGTATCAGAAGAACAACGGCCTCTTCGCCGGCGCGAAGGTCAAGACCGGCTGGCTGTCGGCCGACAACAGCAGCAACCGGCTCTACTACCAGACGCTGCGCACGATGCCCGAGCTGCTCTTCGCCGACTGGGTGACTCCGCCGGAGGAGGCGAGGAACCTGATGACCGACGTGCGCAACGCCGCCGGCAACTGAACCGCGGCGGGCGCCACCCGTGGCGCACTTTCACTCTCGGGCGAGCCGCTGAACGGCTCGCCCTTTTTCTTGGGCGGTCGCGACCGGGGGTCGCGAGCTCGTGCCCGCCGCGGCGTCGCCGGCCGGACCGGCGGCGGCCGATAAGGGGGTTGTCGCGCCGCGCAGTGCGGCCCAACCTCCGCGCCTCGACCTTGCCCGCATGACGATCTGCGACATTGCCCAGTTCCACAGCCCGCTCGGCGGTGGCGTGAAACGCTACCTGCACGACAAGCGCCTCCGGCTCGAGGCGTGCCCGGGCTGCCGGCATGTGCTGATCATCCCCTCGTACCGCAACCACGTCACCGCCGGTCCGGGACATGCCGTCTACGAGATCGAGTCCGCCCGCCTGCCGGGTTCGAAGAGCTACCGGATGCTGCTCAACAAACGCCGCATCCTCGAGGCCTTGCGCCGGGAGAAGCCCGACCTGATCGAGGTCGGCGACCCCTACCGCACCGCGTGGATCGGCCTCCAGGCCGGGCGCGAGCTCGGCATCCCCGTGGTCGCCTTCTACCACTCCGACTTTCCCCGTGCGCTCGACCGCACCATCGCGCGCTTCTCCGGCCGGCTGATCGCCCGGGGGCTCTCGGCTCCGATCCGCCGCTACATCCGCCGGCTCTACAACCGGATGGACGCCACCATCGTCGCGAGCTCCCACCTCGTGGAGGCGCTGCGCCGCAGCGGCATCCAGCGCATCGAGCACATCCCGCTCGGCACCGACACCGCGCTCTTCCGCCCGCGCGATTCCCGCGAGCGCGTGCGCGCCGAGTTCGGCGTGCCCGCCGAGGCGCGGCTGCTGCTCTTCGTCGGCCGGCTCGCGCGCGAGAAGGGCATCAAGCATCTCATCGGCGCGCTCGACCGCCTCGGTCCCGACACGCCGCCGGTGCACCTGGCGCTCGTCGGCGACGGCGAGCTCGACGACTGGGTGCACCTCGAGGCCAACCGCCGCCCGAACCTCACGTGGCTGCCGTACTGCGAGTCCGCCGACCGCCTCGCCGACCTCTACAGCGCCGCCGATCTCTTCGTGCACGCCGGCCGCTGGGAGACCTTCGGCATCGTCTCGCTCGAGGCGCAGGCCTGCGGCACGCCCGTGCTCGCCGTGCGTGGTGGCGGCTTGGAGGAGAGCCTCTCCACCGAGCCGGCCCCGCTGCTCGCCGCCGCCGGCACGCCCGAGGCGCTCGCCGCCGCGATCGAAGCCGCCCTCCGGCGCCCGCCCATCGCGCCCGCCGAACGCGCCGCGCGGCATCATGCGCTGGCCGACCGTTTCTCGATCGACCGCACCTTCGAGCAGATCTTCGCGCTGTACCAGCGACTCATCGACCGTGCCTGCCGCGACCGTGGCGTGGTGCTTCCGCCCGCGCCGGCGGGCGTAAGCAAGTCGGCGGCGGCGAGCTGAGGTTTCCTTTGCAGAAGATGACGGCGATGCCGCAATGGTCCGGGTGCACTGTCGCAGCGGGGTGGATTGTTCACGTGACTTGGTGATGGCGAAGGACGGGAGCGGGTTTTCCTTCTTCAGCTCCCAGCCTTTCGCCTTCAACTTCGGTCGCTCCGATGCCTTCCTGCCGAGTCCGTCCCTACACCCCCGCCGATCGCGCGGCCGTGCGCCGCATCTGCGCCGACACCGGCTGCATGGGCAATCCGATCGATCCGGTCTTCTGCGACCGCGACGTCTTCGCCGACTACCTCACGCGCTACTACACCGACTGGGAGCACGACCACGCGCTCATCGCGGAGGACGACCAGACGGGGGAGATCGTCGGTTACCTGCTGGCGTGTCGCCGCTATCGGTACAACGCCTGGATCGGCGCGCTGCTGCTGGCGTTCGTGATCGTCCCGAAGGGTCTCTGGCGCATCGCGACCTTCCGCTACAACCGCGCGAGCCTGAAGTTCCTGTGGTGGATCTTCACCCGCGCCGGCCAGGAGACGCCGCCTGCGCCGAAGGGCATGGCGCATTTCCACATCAACCTCCTCCCTCCGTACCGCAACGGCCAGGCCACGCGCATCCTGATCTTCCCGTTCGTGAAGGCGCTCGCCGCGCGCGGCGATGTGCGCGGCGTGTTCGGGCAGATGCAGGTGCGCGACGACACGCGCACCCCGCGCATGTTCGAGCGCTACGGCTTCCAGTTCCTGGAGCGCCGCCGCATCTCGAAGTGGGACCACCTCACCAGCGAGCCGGTCTATCTCGCCACCGTCTTCATGGACTTCGCCAAGTACGACCCGAACACGGGGCGGGTGTGAGGCGGCCGACCGCAGGGCATCCCCTCGGGGGGCTTATGGGGTGTGGCGCTCAACGCTGGTGTGATGGCGCACATCGAGCGGTGCGGCCTGAAGGCGCGCACCACGGCCGATCCGGTGCTTCCGCACTTGGTTTCCTTCGTTCCCTTCTGTGAAGTGAGGACCTCTGCCCGATGTCCGCCGTGCGCCAGCTCATCGTCTCCTTCCACGACCTGCATCCCGGGTCGCGGGCGCAGTGCGAACGGTTCCTGGCGCTGATGCGCGAACTCGGCGTGACGCGCACGACGTTGCTGGTCGTGCCGCGCTGGCACGGAGCGCTGCCGTGCGACGAGGACCGCGAGTTCGCGGCGTGGTTGCGCGAGCGCGCCGCGGAGGGGCACGAGATCTGTCTTCATGCGTACCTCCACGAAGCGGCGGAGGTCACCGGCAACGCCGTGCAGCGCGCGATGGGCAAACACTACACCGCCGGCGAGGGCGAGTTCTACCAGATCGACGCGGCCGAGGCGGAGCGGCGCCTGCGCGAAGGGCTGCGCATCGTGCGCGACGGCTGCGGCGTGCCCGTGTGGGGCTTCACCGCGCCGGCGTGGCTGCTCAGCGAAGGCGGTCGCGCGGCGCTCGCGAAACTGGGTTTTCACTACACCACGCGGTGGGGAAAGGTGGAGCTGCTGCAGCCGGGCGCAGGCGGAGGACCGGCTTCGGAGGGACCGGTCGGAGACCGGTCCCACTGGCCGGCCGGTCAGCCCCGTAGGTCCGGTCTCCGACCGGACGCACCGGGCTCGGATCGCCGACCGGCAGACTCTTACCCCGGACCGACATGCATCATCCCCGCCCCGGTGCTCGTGTGGAGCGTGCGGGCGGCGTGGCGGCGGCTCTGCTCGCGCGCCTGGGTGCGGCTGTGGGGCGCGCTCCAACGCCGCGCGCCGGTGCTGCGCGTGGCGGTGCACCCGGTGGATTTCACGTATCCGGCGATCGAAGCCTCGGTGCGCGCGGCGGTCGCGCGGAGCCTGCGGGGACGTGCCGCCGCGTGTTATCGGGATCTGCTGCCGGAAGGCACTCCGCCGCTGGGAGGTGGGGCGTGAGGCAGCCGCGAGTAGGTCTGGTCTCCGACCGGACCCGGCGGACTCCGCCGGTGGCATCGGCCCGGGCGAAAGGCGACCGGTCGAAGACCGGTCCTAGGTGCTGCACAGTTTCCCGGGAAGCGCGGATAGGGTCCCACGTCGCATGAAGCCGCCCGTCCACATCGATCCGAAGCGGATGCTGCGCTGGGTGCTGCAGGGCGTGGCGCTGGCGGGCGTGGCCACGGCGGTGGTGTTCTTCTTCACCGTGCGGCCCGAGACGTGGGCGCACCTGCGCGACTTCAACCCCTGGTGGGTGCCGCTGCTGATGGGCCTGATCTTCGTCGCCTGGGCGTGCAACGGCGCGCGGGTCTGGCTGTTCTGCCGCGCGCTCGGGCACCCGCTGCGGTACCGCACGGCGCTCCAGGCCTCGATGTCGCAGGAGTTCGGTGTCGCGGCGACGCCGGCGGGCATCGGCGGCGCGGTCATCCGGCTGACGTTGTTGAAACGTGCGGGCGTGCCGGTGGCGCACGGCGGCTCGATGCTGGCCTCGGACGCCGCGATCGACGTGCTCTTCTTCGCGCTGCTCGCGCCGTTCGCCGCCTGGGTGCTGCTGCACGACGCGATCTTCGCCCGGCTGCTGGAGCGGCTCGACAGCCGGGTGGTGCTGCCGGGGTTCCTGGCGGTGCTGGCCGGCGCCGCGCTGCTGGTCGTGCTGTTGCGCAGCGCGTGGTTCCACCGGCTGGTCGAACGGCTCGCCGGCGCGACGCCTTTCGGCCGGAGCAAACGGCTGCCGGCGCGGCACCGGTTCCTGCGCCGGGCGACCGCGCGCACGCTGCGCCGCATGCGCGAGGCGCTGGCGCTGCTGTGGGGGCGGCGGAAGAGCGCGCTGGTGCTGAACTTCCTGCTGGCGGCCGTGCAATGGACCTGCCGCTACAGCCTGCTGCCGCTGATCCTGTGGGCGGTGCATTCGCCGGTGAACCCGGTGCCGCTGTTCCTCGCGCAGGGGCTGCTCTTCATGCTCTCGATGCTCGTCGTCGTGCCCGGGGGCGGCGGCGCGGTGGAGGTGCTGGCGGCGCTGATCCTGCCGGCGTTCGTGCCGGTGGCGCTGGTCGGCACGGTGGTGCTGTTGTGGCGCCTGCTGACGTTCTACCTGTATCTGATCGGCGGTGGCACGGCGTTCTTCCTCGCGGTGCGGCAGCGGCGGCTCGACGCGGGGCCCGGCGAGCCGGGCCGGTGAGGCGCCACGCCGGCCGCGCCGCGGCTCACACCGCCCGGGCGCGCGAACGACGGGTGACCTCGGAGACGGCGAGGTAGAGGTCCTCGCGGTCGAGCACGCCGACGAGCCGGGGCTCGCCCCCGGTGCCCTCGACGACCGGGATCGTGTCCTCGCGGTTGCGCGCGAAGACCTCCAGCGCCTGCGGGAGCGACATGGCGGCATCGAGCGCGGGCACGTTCTCATGGGCCACGTCGATGGCGAGCACGGTCTCGGCGACGTACGGGTCGCGCAGGTAGGGCTCGACGTCGGCCAGCTGGACCACGCCGGCGAGGGTGCTGCCGTCCTGCGTGACCACGACGTGGGCACGGCGGGACTTGAGGAGCAGGCCGGCGAGCTCGCTGAAGCGGGCGGCGGGGCGGATGCGCAGGAAGTCGCGGCGCATGAACTGGGCGACCTTGAGCTCGCCCAGTTCGCCGTCGAAGAGCGACGGGCCGCCCGACTGGAGGCTTTCGCGGTAGATGCTCTCGCCGCCCAGGCGCCGCGCGGTGAAGAGGGCCACGACCGTGGTGACCATCAACGGCAGCACGATGTGGTGGTTGAGCGACATCTCGAAGATGATGAGGATGGCGGTGATCGGGGCGTTGGCGGCGGCGGCGAGGAAGCCGCCCATGCCGGCGAGGGTGAAGCCGGTCGGGTCGAGGGCGGGCAGCCACGGGAAGAGCGCGGCGGCCGCCGCCAGCAATGCGCCCACCACCGCGCCGACGAAGAGGGTGGGCGTGAACACGCCGCCGACCGCCCCGGAGCCGAAGGCGGCGTTGGTGGCGAGGATCTTCACCGCGGCGATGGTGAGCAGGACCGGCACGGTGTAGTGGCCCGCCTGCAACAGATGCTGGATGACCGACATGCCGTTGCCCACGGCCTCCGGGCGCCAGAGGGCGAGCGCGCCGACGATGGCGCCGCCGAGCGGCAGGCGCAGCGCGAGCGGGAGGCGGGTGAGCTTGAAGGTCCGGCTGGAGAGGCGCAGCAGGCGCATCCAGAGGTGGGCCCCGACCCCGCAGCACAGCCCGAGCAGCAGGTAGAACGGCATGGAGCCGAACGTGGGGCCGGCCACCGTGCCGATGGCGTAGAGCGGCCCGTCGTTGAAGAGCGTGCGGTTGACCAGCACGGCCACGACCGAGGAGATGAGCAGCGGCCCGAGCGTCTCCATCGCGATCGAGCCGAGCACGATCTCGGCGACGAAGAGCGCGCCGCCGAGCGGGGAGTTGTAGGCGGAGGCGATGCCCGCCGCCGCGCCGCAGGCGACGATCAGGCGCAGGCGCGCGGGCGACATGCGCCGGAAGCGGCCGAGCAGCGAGGCGGCCACGGCGGAGAGTTGCACGAGCGGACCCTCGCGACCGATGGCCTCGCCCGAGGAGATCGAGAAGAGGGCGGAGAGGGAGCGCAGGAGGCTCGGCCGCACGGGCACATGCCCGTCGCCCACGACGACCGCCTCCATGTAGTCGGTGGATTTGGGGCCGTGGAGCTTGCGGGTGAACAGCAGGACGATGCCGGCAAGTACGCCGCCCACGGTGGGGATGAGGAGGCGTTGCCACCACTCCAGCGCGGCGAAGGTCGCGACGATGTCGCCGTGGTCACCGGTGAAGAGCGCCTGGAGCGCATGGCCGGCCAGGCGGAAGGCCACCGTGCCGAGCGAACCGAGCAACCCGGCGCCGAACGCCAGCCAGAGCAGGGCCTGCCGGTCGCTGGGGCGCAGCCATGACCACACGCGCAACCCGAGCAGGACGCGCCGGAGCCGGCGCATCTCGTGCAGGGCGTCGCCGCTGAGCTCGCGCAGCGGTTCCTTCATTGCATCTGCAGGTGGTCGCGCAGCCAGGCGCGCACGGCGGGTTCGTCGGGGGCGGCGCGCAGGGCGGCGGCCGCCGCTGCGTCGGTGAGGGCGCGCGCGAGCCGCCGCATGAACTCCAGGTGGGCGCGGGGCTGGGGGGCGGGCACCACCCCGAGAAAGACCAGATCCACCGCGTCCGCGTCGCGCGTCCACGGGATCGGCCGGCGGGCGCGGCCGAAGGCGACGGCGAGGTCGTTCACCCCGAGCAGCCGGGCGTGCGGGAGCGCGGCGGCGTGTCCGAGGAAAGTGGACGCCTGCGCCTCGCGCTCGAGCACGGCGGCGGCGAGGGTGCGCGCGGCGGGGGCGCCGGGAATGCCGGCGAAGCCGGCCGCCAGCTGCTCGATCGCCTCGCCGGCCGAAGCGGCGACCAGGTCGAGCACCACATGGGCGCACACGGTGCGCGCGGTGGGCGTTGAGTCGGGCATGGCCCCGACCGTGGCGAAAACCTCTCCGCTGGCAATGCGGGAGTCGGGCCCGGCGCGCGGGCGGTCGGCGGGCCGGAAGGCCCGGGCCGGGGGCGGGCCGGCGCCGCCCGCTGTGTCACGGAGGCGGACACGGATCGGCGGCGAGGTGCCACCGGAGCGGGCACGCCGTCGGCGGTCACCGCGGCGCGGCGAGCACGAGCGGCAGGGTGAGCTCGCGCCGGTTGCGCACGACGGTCACCCGGATCGTGTCGCCGGGCTTCCGGCGCTCCAGCACGAGCCGGAGATCGCCGCGGGTGCGGACGGGCTGGTCGTCGATGGCGACGATGATGTCGCCGAGGACGATCTCGCCGCGGCGGGTGCGCTTGGTGGGCTGGAGGCCGGCCTGGGCGGCGGCGCCGCCGGGGACGACGTCGAGCACCACCAGTTCGTTCTCGAGGCGGAGGCTGCGGATCCAGGCGGAGGGCAGGAACTCGAGGTCGAGCGCGGGGCGGCGGATCTTGCCGAAGGCGATGAGCTCGGGCACGGCCGCGTTGACGGCGTCCACGGGAATGGAGAACCCGATACCGGCGGAGGCGCCGGAGGGGCTGCGGATGGCGGAATTGACGCCGATGAGCCGGCCGGCGGAGTCGAGCAGCGGGCCGCCGGAGTTGCCGGGGTTGATCGCGGCGTCGGTCTGGATGACGTCGCGGATGGGGGTGTTGTCGGCGCCCTGGATCTCGCGGCCGAGGGCGCTGACGATGCCGGTGGTGAGGGTCTGATCGAGGCCGAAGGGGTTGCCGATGGCGAAGACGGACTGGCCGACGCGCAGGTCGTGCGAGGAGCCGAGCGGGATGGGGCGGAGCTTCTCGCGGGGGGCGTCGATCTTGAGCACGGCGAGGTCCTTCTCGGGGGCGACGCCGACGAGCTTGGCCTCCCAAGTGGTGCGGTCGGCCAGGGTGACGCGCGCGGCGTCGGCGCCGCGCAGTACGTGGTAGTTGGTGATGATGTGGCCGGAGTCGTCCCAGACGAAGCCGGAGCCGGTGCCGAGGGGGATCTGGGCGATGTCGCGGCTGAAGAAGTCGATCTGCTCGGCGACGGTGGTGATGTAGACGACGGACGGCGAGGCTTCCTCGAAGAGGCGGATGGTGCGCTGCTCGCCCTCGCCGAGGTCGGCGCGGGGGGCGATGGGGCGGGCCTCGGGAGCGGGCTCGGCTTTGGGCGCCGGCGGGCCGACGAGGGTGGCGGCGCACGCGGTGCCGCGTGTGAGCCAGAGGCCGGCGAGCAGGCCGGCGAACACCAGCGAGAAGGAGCCGAGGAAGAGCGAGCGACCGGAGACGTTCACGCGGGGCAGCATGGGCCGCTGCGGGCGGCTGCAAACGCGAAAAGTGGGTCGGGGCGGCTCAGGCGGCAGGTGCGGCCTTCCCCAACGCGGTCCAGCGCATCCGGGCGCCGGCCAGATGCGCGAGGCCCAGCGCGAGGGCCACGAGCGAAAAGACGGGCACCTGCCACGGGAAGGCACCCGGGTGACGCAGCATCACGGCGGCCTGCGGGAGCAGCAGCAACCCGCGCAGCGTGAAGATCACGCCCACTGTGACCAGCCCGCCGCGCAACCACGGCAGCCGCCGCATCCGCCCCGCGGCCGACCACGCGTAGAGCCCGAAGGTCCCCAGCACCGCGACGATCGCGAGGCACACCGGCACGATCAGCCAACTGCCGGTGCGGATCATCTCCAGCACCGGGCGCGGGGCGGTGAAGAACCGCGCCGTCGCCTCACCGGCGAAGAGGCAGGCGACGTGCACCAGCGCCAAAGCGAAGTCGGCGAGCGCGCAGGCGAGCAGAAGCCGACGGCCGGATTCTGGCGGCGGGATCGGAGAGAACGGCGAGTTCATGTCGCCAGCGTTGCCCGGCAGCGACTTCGTCGCAACCGTTCTGTGACGAGCGGTCATTGTGCCCGGTCGGTCGGCGGGATCACTCGGACCGCACGATGGCGAACGACACGGGTGGGAGCGTGACGGCCCAAGCCTTGCCGGCGCGGGCGAAGGCGGACGGCTCCCCGAGGAGCGGAGCGAGTTGCTGCGCGACGAAGGAGCCGGGGAGCGTGGCGGTGACGGCGCGGTCGGTCGGGTTCAGGGCGACGAGGATGGATTCGCCTTGGGCGGCGCGGCGGAAGACGAAGGGCCAAGCAGCCTGTTCGGCGACGAGCGGCTCGAACTCGCCGCTGGCCTGGAGCGCGGGGTGGGCTTTGCGCAGCGCGATGAGCGCCTGGACGGTGCGAAGGAGCGATTGCGGGTCGGCGAGCTCGGCGGCGACGGTCGGGCGCGTGGCGGCGGGATCGACCGGCAGGTAGAGCTGCGCGGCGGGCGCGGTGGAGAAGCCGGCGTTGGCGGAGGCGTCCCACTGCATGGGCGTGCGGCAGCCGGTGCGGCCGTAGCCGCCTTCTTTCGACGGGAGGCCGTCGAGGGCGCGCAGGCCGATTTCGTCGCCGTAGTAGAGGAAGGGAACGCCGGGCATGGTGAGCAGGAAGGCGAGGGCGACGGCGCTGTCGCGGGCATCGCGGCCGTTGCCGAGGCGCGGGACGGTGTCGTGGTTGCCGGAGGGGATGGCGATGAAACCTTGGCCGCGGGTGGCGGCGTAGAGCGGTGCGAACTCGTCGAGGAAGGTGCGGATGGAGGTCTTGCCGGCGCGGTCGAAGATCGGCGGGGTAGCGCTGTCGGGCCGGAAGAGCGCCTTGTAACCGGGTTTCGCGAACGGCAGGAGGAAATCCATGTGGAAGCCGTTGGGGATGGCGACCTGGGGCTGCGACCACTCGGAGACCATCGCACGGTCGGGGTACTCCTTGTCCATCCAGGCGCGGAAGTCGGCCCAGAGCGCGGCGGTGGCGGTGCCGTCGGGGTCGTTCTTCACGAGCGAGCCGGCCATGTCGACGCGGAAGCCGGCGGCGCCGAGGTCGAACCAGAAGGCCATGATCTTCTTGAGCTCGGCGCGCACGGCGAGCGGGCCGGGGGCGTCGACGGGCTGCTGCCAAGGCGCCTTCGGGTCGGGCTTGGCGTAGCCGTAGTTTAATGCCGGCTGGAAGTGGAAGAAGTTGGGGACGAAGTTGGCGTCGCGCTCGGTGCCGCCCACGACGACCTGCTGGCCGGGGGCGAACCAGGTCCAGACGCTGTCGGTCCAGATGTACCAGTCGGAGTGCGCGTTGCGTTCGTGGCGCTGGGACTCGCGGAACCACGGGTGCTGGTCGGAGGTGTGGCCGGCGACGAGGTCGAGCATCACGCGGATGCCGAGCTTCTTCGCCTCGGCGAAGAGCGCGTGGAGGTCGTCGTTGGTGCCGTAGCGTGGGGCGACGCGGTAGAAGTCGGCCACGTCGTAGCCGGCATCGCGGAATGGCGACACGAAACACGGGTTCAGCCAGATCGCGTTGATGCCGAGGTCATGGAGGTAGGGCAGCTTCTCGATGATCCCGCGGAGGTCGCCGATGCCGTCGCCGTCGGAGTCGCGGAAGGTCTGCGGGTAGATCTGGTAGAAGACGGCGTCTTCGAGCCAGGCGGGCGGCGGCTTGGCGATGGGGGCGGCGTGAGTGGCGAGCGAGGCGGTGGCGGCCATGGCGAGGAGCGTGAGGAAGTGGCGCATGGGCGAGGAGTGCGGACGGAAGGTGGTGGTGGGGCGCGGGCCTTGCGGGCGAATGTGGTGCAGCCGGTGGGGGCGCGGCCCGTGGGCGCGATGCGGGCACGCCGCGCTAGCCGAGGACGGCGGTGAGGCGGGCGCGGAGGGCGTCGGGCTGGAAGGGCTTCTGGAGGAAGCCGGCGAGGCCGGCGGCGCCGAACTTGGCCACGGCGTCCTGCTCGGTGTAACCGCTCATGAGCACGACGGGCAGCTCGGGCCGCAGGCGGTGGATCTCGCGGAAGGTTTCGGCGCCGTCGAGCTCGGGCATGGTGAGGTCGAGCAGGACGGCGCGGAAGTCGTCGCGGCCGGCGTGGAAGAGCTGCACGGCCTCCTGGCCGTTGCAGGCGACGACGGCCTCGTAGCCGAAGGAGCGGAGCATGCGGGCGAGCACGCTGCGGACGGTCTCCTCGTCGTCCACGACCAGGATACGCTTGTTGGGCGGGGCGGCGGGGGGCTGCTCGGGCGGGAGGGTGGCGGACTGCTCGGCGGCGGGGAAGAGGACGAGGAAGGAGGCGCCCTTGCCGGGCTCGCTCTCGACCTTGATGGCGCCGTTGTGCCCGCGGACGATGCCGAGCACGGCGGAGAGGCCGAGGCCGCGGCCGGTGAAGCGCGTGGTGAAGAACGGCTCGAAGATGCGTTGCAGGATCTCGGCCGCCATGCCGCCGCCGTTGTCGCTGACCTCGACGAAGATGTAGAGGCCCTCGGGCAGGTCGGGGGCGAGGTGCGTCTGGTGCAGGTACTCGCGGGTGGCGCGCATCGCGCCGGTGGTGATGCGGATGGTACCGTCCTTCTCGCCGATGGACTCGGCGGCGTTGGACACGAGGTTGATGACGACCTGGCGGAGCTGGTTAACGTCGGCCTGGATGAGGGGGAGGTTCTTGTTGAGGAAGAAGCGCAGCTTGGCCTTCTTGGTCGTGGAAAGTTCGAGCAGCGGGGCGGCCTCGGTGATGAGCTCGGAGAGGTCGAGCAGTTGGACGACGAAGCGGCCCTTGCCGGAGTAGGCGAGCATCTGGCGGCAGAGCTCGGCGGCACGCAGGGAGGCCTTCTCGATCTCCTCGACGCAGTTGTAGGGCGGGGTGCCCTCGGCGAGGTCGAGCTTGGCCAGGGAGGCGTTGCCGAGGATGCCGGTGAGCAGGTTGTTGAAGTCGTGGGCGATGCCGCCGGCGAGCACGCCCAGCGACTCCAGTTTCTGGGTCTCGCGCACGCGGGCCTCGGTCATGAAGCGCTCGGCCTCGGCGGCTTTGCGGGCGGAGATGTCGCGGGCGACGATGAGCACGCCGCGGGGCGAGCCGTCCTCGGCGGCGAGGGCGGTGGCGTTGCAGAGCAGCGGGACGGGCTGGCTGTCGGGCGCGGCGAGGAGACCGATCTCGGCGTCGCGCACGGTGCCGCGGGCGAGGGCTTCGATCCAAAGTTGGCGGGCGCGGGCGGGGTCGGTGAAGCGCTGGGCGAAGTCGATACCGATGAGGCCGGAGCGCTCGGCGCGGGTGAGGGTCTGGGCGGCGGGGTTGACGTCGAGGATCGTGCCGGCGGCGTCGAGGACGATGACGGGGTCGGGGCTGAGATCGAGCAGCTGGCGGTTGTAGCGGCTGAGCTCGTGGAGCTCCTCCTCGGCGTGTTTGCGCTCGGTGATCTCCTGGACGACGCCGGCGACCGCCCGGGGGCGGCCGGGCCCGCTGGTGGCGGCGCCGTGGCCATGGAACCAGCGGATGGAGCCGTTGCGGTCGAGCAAGCGGAACTCGAGATCGAGCTGGAGGGCGCGGCCGTCGCCGGCGGCGAGCCACTGGGCCTGGAGCCGGTTGAGATCGTCCGGGTGGACGAGGCGTAGCCACTCTTTGGGGGTGCGGGTGCTGCCGGCGGGGAAGCCGAGGATGAGGTCGAGGATGCCGTCGCTGAAGAGGGTGCCGGTGTCGAACTCGTAGCGCCAGACGGAGGTGCGGCCGGTGGCGAGGGCCTGGCGAAGTTCGGTGGGGGCGGCCACGACATCCCGGATCTGGGTGGTGGCGGTCGGTTGGGGCAACGGGTCCATGATGGGCGAAAATCGGCGCCGGAGGAGGCGACGGGAGGAAAGCAGGGTCGGAGAACGTAGCGGGCGCGGGAGCGGGTTGGCAACCCCGATGCCACCGGGGTTATTTCCCTAGCACGCCCGGCATCGGCCTTCGGGTGGCGAGGGGGCGACAGGGTGTATCCGACGGCAAGCACCAGTGGGGCCGTCCCCGGGGAGCCGCGGCGGCGGGAACTCCCGGGACGGAGGGATGTTCGTCACGCACTACGTGACGAGGGCCCGGTCCGGGGCGGCGGAGGCGGGGCGGACCGGAGGTCGGCGGCCGGCGGAATGGTGGCGAGATTTCGGATTCGCATTGCGCGCGCGCCGCTGGCTGCATCGGGCGGACCCCGAACCGAAACCCCGATTTCCATGTACCACATCGCCGTCAATGGAGTGAAGCAGGGCCCCGTGAGCGAAGCCGAGGTGCGCGAGAAGATCGCGCGCGGCGAGTTGCAGCCGAGCGATCTGTGCTGGCGCGAGGGCTGGTTGGACTGGAGACGGATCGATGTGGCCTTCCCGGCGAGCGGCGGGGCGGTGCCGCCGCCGCTCGCGCCGCCGATCCCGGGGGCGCATCCGTTCACCGCCGTGCCGAGGCGGTGCGGGCTGGCGACGGTCAGCCTCGTCTGCGGTATCTGCACGCTGGTGCTCTTCCCGCTCTTTTTCGTCTTCATGATTCCGGCGATCGTCTGCGGGCATGTGGCGCAGTCGCGGATCAAGCAGGCGAAGGGCGCGCTGGTCGGCGGCGGCATGGCGCTGGCCGGACTGATCATGGGCTACATGGGCGTGGCGGTCGTGCCGATGGGCGGCCTGCTGGCGGCGATGGCGATCCCGGCGTTCCAGAAGGTGCGGGTGGAGTCGCTGGGCAAGATGATGGACAACGACGCCCGGCAGATCGCCGCCGCGGCGCAGCAGCATTTTCTGGAGACGGAAACGGCGAGCGTCGAGTTTGCCTACAACGCGGTGACGGGCGAAGTGGGCGGGCCACTGGCGACCTCTGTCGGCCGGATCGGCCGGGGGTACACGGTCGTGCCCGTGACCCTGACCAAGGAAGGCGGCTACGAGCTCGCGCACCCGAAGGCGGGTCCACCCCGTGGTTACGACGCCGACGGCCGGCGCCAGTACTGAGGCGCGGTTTGCCGCCGGCGTAGGGTGCGAGCTCGCGCGCACCGCTTGGCGGGAGCGGTGTCCAGAAGGGGCGAGCTCGCTCGCCCCCTACACTGGCCATCCCGCGGACTTGCGGGTAGGTCGCGGGACTGACTTCGCACGGCTGAACCGCGGGCGGGGGCCGCCGCACGTTTTTCTCGCCGGAGCGCGGCGGGCCTGCCAGAGCTAGCGCCATGGCCAGCATCGGAAAACTCGCGGAACGCCGCACGGTCGACATGCGCCTGCTCGGCGAGTGGGTCGAGACGGGCAGCCGCGTGTGCGAGCTGGGCTGCGGGCGCGGGGTGCTGCTCGAGTACCTCGTGCACACGCACCAGGTTTTCGCCGTGGGCGTGGACCTCGATGTCGACAAGGTGGCCGCCTGCGTGAAGCGCGGGGTGACGGCCTACCAGGGCGACATGACGGGCTTCCTGCGCGCGCTGCCCGACGCGTATTTCGATCGCGTGATCTTCTCGCGCACGATCGAGGAACTGGCGAAGCCGGCCGAGGTGCTGCGCGAGGCGTTGCGGGCCGGCAAGTGCGTGACGGTCGGCTTCGTGAACCACGGCTACTGGAAGAACCGCTGGGGGGCGTTGTGCAGCGGCGGCAAGCTGCGCAACGAGGTGTACACGACCGAGTGGGCCGAGACGCGTCCGACGAATCCGCTCTCGGTGGCCGACTTCGAGGCGTTCTGCGCGAAGGAGCGGATCAAGATCGCGCGGCGCGCGCTGCTGCGCGGCGACTGGGAGCGGCCCTGCCGTTTCCTCCCGAATCTGCGCGCCGGCTACGCGATGTACGAGCTGACGCGGTGACGGCGGTCGAGCGTTCCGCTACGCGGTGTTCCGGAAGCGGAATGTGGAAAGAGGGAAAAGGGGAACGGAGCGGATGGAGTCCCGGAGAAGAGAATCTGGAACTCAAGAAATCAGGGAATGGGTACGGAAGGCTGCCCGATCCGGTTTGGAGCCGAGCCGTTCGCGGCGGCACTGTCCGCCGAGAACGGAGATCCGCGGCGACGACACTTTGTCGCGCGGCGCTGGCGGAGCGGCGTTATTCCCCCGCGGACTTCCCCTTCGGCGCGGGGAGCTCGATTGTGCGCTTCTTGGCGTCGGGGTGCTGGCGGTAGAAGAGGGCGGTCTTGCCGACCGAGCCGGCTTCGGCGGCCCCGGTCTCCTCCTCGATTGCGGCGCAGAGGGCGGGTCGTTCGTCGCGCTCGGCGAGCAGCTTCACCTTGATGAGCTCGTGGCGGGCGAAGAGTCTCTCCAGCTCGGCGACGACGGGCGCGGTGATGCCTTCGTGGCCGATGGTGAGCTGGCAGTCCATCGTCTGGCCGAGGCTGCGGAGATGCGATTTCTGGGCGCCGGTGAGAGCGGGAGCGGTCATGTTGGTCGCGCAGCGTGGGCGGCGGAGCCGGGGGAAGGCAAGCGCGGGTGAGGCGGCCTGAACCGGTGGGCTGCCGGCCCTGAACGCAGACGCGGGCGGCGACGTTGCGGCGTGGTCTGGCCGCCGACCGGATCGCAGCGGGTTCACGCCACTTCCTGGAACTGGAGCTCGTGGAGCCGGGCGTAGAGGCCGCCGCGGGCGAGGAGTTCGGCGTGGGTGCCGGACTCGGCGAGGCGCCCCTGCTCCATCACCAGGATCATATCCGCCTTCTGGATGGTGGAGAGGCGGTGGGCGATGACGAACGTGGTGCGGCCGTGCATGAGCCGCTCCATGGCCTGCTGGATGAGGCGTTCGGAGGCGGTGTCGAGGGCGCTGGTGGCCTCGTCGAAGATGAGGATGCGCGGGTCCTTGAGGATGGCGCGGGCGATGGCGATGCGCTGGCGCTGGCCGCCGGAGAGTTTCACGCCGCGCTCGCCGACGGTGCTGGCGTAGCCGTCGGGCAGGGCGGCGATGAACTCGTGGGCGTTGGCGGCCTTGGCGGCGGCGACGATCTGCTCGCGGGTGGCGTCGGGCCGGCCGTATTTGAGGTTCTCCTCCAGCGTGCCGGAGAAGAGGATGTTTTCTTGGAGGACGATGCCGATCTGGCCACGCAGCGAGGCCGCGGTGACGCCGCGGATGTCGTGCCCGTCGATCGTGATGGCGCCGGAGGCGGGGTCGTAGAAGCGGGCGAGGAGGTTGACGAGGGTGCTCTTGCCGGAGCCGCTCGGGCCGACGAAGGCGATGAGTTTCCCGGCTGGGGCGGTGAAGGAGATGTTGGTGAGGGTGCGCGGGCGGCCCTGGCCGGGCGGCTCCTGATCGTAGTCGAAGCAGACGTCGCGGAACTCGACGTCGCCGCGCACGGGCGGCAGTGCGCGGGCGCCGGGGGCGTCGGCGACCTCGGGTTTGGTGTCGAGCAGGGCGAAGATGTTCTCGAGGGCGGTGGTGGCGCGCTGGAAGATGAGGTTGAGGTCGGCGAAGCGCACGATGGGCGGGAAGATGAAGGCGATGTAGCCGTAGAAGGCGACGAGCGTGCCGACGGGCATCCGACCTTCCAGGACGAGCCAGCCGCCGTAGCCGAGCACGGCCAGCGTGCCGAGCGAGCCGAGGAGGTCGGCGATGATGCCGATCTTGGTGTAGCGGATGACGATCCGGGAGTAGTTGTAGTAGTCGGCGTTGATCCCGGCGGTGAAGGCGGCGATCTCGTCCTGCTCCTTGGTGAAGGACTTCACGACGCGCGCGGCGGCGACCTTCTCGTGGAGGAAGCCGACGACGTGGTCCCAGTTCTGGCGGTGCACGCGGCTCTCCTCGCGCATCTGGCGGCGCTGGTGGAAGTGGTTGACGAGGAAAAACGGGAGGACTGCCGCGACGGCGAGGGCGAGTCGCCACTCGATGAAGAAGAGGAAGCCGAGCACGCCGAGCAGCGTGATGGCGTCGGAGATGACGGTGATGAGGAAGTTGTTGGTGAGGGCGTAGACCTCGTTGGTGTCCTGGGAAATCCGGGAGGCGGTCTTGCCGGTCTGGTTGGCGTCGAAGTAGCGCAGAGAGAGCGACTGCAGATGGGCGAAGAGCTGGATGCGCACATCGCAGACGAGGCGCATGGCGGCGTACTGGAGCACGCGGTTGCGCACGAAGGTGATCCAGGCGCGGAGGATGAAGATGACGGTGAAGGCGACCAGCAGCCAGCCGAGGAGGCGCAGGTCGCGGGCGGGGAGGGCGTCGTCGATGAGGATCTTGAAGATCCACGGCGCGGGGAGGGTGAGCGCGGTGGCGAGGAGGATGAGCACGATGCCGAGCGCGATGCGGCCGCGCTGGGGGCGGGCGAGCGCGAGGAAACGGCGGAAGGTGTGCTGGTGCATGGGCAGGTGGGCCAAGTGTGGGCGCGCACGGAGGCCGGCAAAGCAAAAGGCCGCCCGGGAGGGGCGGCCGATGTGCGTGGTGGCGCGGGTAATGAATCGCGTGCGGAAACGGACGGAGAATCTGGAACTCAGAAAATCAGGAACGGCAGAACTCGGTCGGCGAGGCGGGTGGGTTGGTTCTTCCGGGCGATCCGCTCAAGGGATTTGGTGCGCCTGGTGCGATGATGGCGGCGGGCGGGGCGTCCTGAACGATCGCCCCACCGGCCGGAGGTGCCGGGCGGAGTCGGGCGCGTCCGGTCGAAGACCGGACCTACACGGTTTGGATGACTTCGGGCTTCGGGTACCGAACCTTCGGGAGCGTGGCGTATTTGTCGTCTGCGGCGCGGTAGCCGAGCGCGACGGCGGCGTGGCAGGCGTAGCCATCCTTCCGGACGCCGAGGATCTCGTCGAACTTGGCGGGATCGAAACCTTCCATCGGGCAGGCGTCGATGCCGAGGACGGCGGCGGCGGTCAGGAGTTGGCCCAGGGCGATGTAGGCTTGGCGGGCGGCCCAGTCGGCGAGGTGCGGCTTGCGGGCGTCGTTGAGCAGGCTGCCTTCCATGATCTGGCGGTAGCCGGCGAGCGCGGCGGCGGGTTGGCCGCGGACCTCGGCGGTGCGCTCGATGAGATGGGCGATGTCGGTCGCGGTGATCTCGGTGCGGGCGGTGAAGACGACGAAGTGCGAGGCGTCGGTCACCTGCGCCTGGTCCCAGGCGTGGGGGCGGAGGCGGGCCCGGACGGCGGGATCGCGCACGACGAGGAAACGCCAGGGTTGCAGGCCGAAGGAGGAGGGGGCGAGGACGAGCGTATCCTCGAGGGCGGACCACGTGGCCGCCGAGATCTTGCGCGCCGGATCGAAGGCCTTGGTGGCGTAGCGCCAGCGGAGAGCGGAGAGGAGTTGTTCGGTGGTGATCGTGTTCATCGCGTGGCGCGCAAGGTGCGGGCCATGCGCGATGGCGCAAGCGGACCCGATCAGATCCGCGCCAACAGGCTGAACAGCAGAACGGCCGGCGTCGCGGTGATGCCGATGAGGATGCCGAAGAGCGCGGAGAACTGGGGGATGAGGTAGAACGCCCCGATGAGGATGAACATGCTCCACTGCGAGATGCGGGCGAAGGTCTCCCATGACATGTTGACGAGGTAGCGCAGGATGCGGCCGCCATCGAGCGGCGGCAGCGGGAGCATGTTGAAGACGAAGAGCCAGGCGTTGATCGAGATCACGCCGAGGGCGAGGTCCTGGGCCGCGGGCAGGAAGCGGATGGCGACGGCGCCGGCCAGGGCCGAGAGGAGCGTGAGCGCGAAATTGGCGAACGGGCCGGCGGCGGTGACGAGGACGTCGCCACGACCTGGATGCCTGAAATAGTTGGCGTTGACGGTCACCGGCCGGGCCCAGCCGATGAAGAACCGGCCATCGAGGACGAAGATGCAGAACAGCGGGAAGACGATCGTGCCGATGAGGTCGATGTGCGGCACCGGGTTGAGGGTGAGCCGGCCCTCATTGTGCGGCGTGGGGTCGCCGAGCTTGTCGGCCACCCAGGCGTGCGCCCACTCGTGGATGCAGAGGCTGCTGACGAGGATGATGAAGAAGAGGAGGCCGTTGCGAAGGTCCATCAGGGCGCTTTCTCGGGGGTTCCGGCGAGCTGTTCAACCAGCTTTTGTTTGTTGGGTTGGAGCGGCGTCTCGGTGATCTGGTCGAGGAGGGCGCGGGCCTCGTCGGCGCGGCCGAGCTGGATGAGGATGTTGGCTTGGTGGAGCTGGAGGGTCTGGAACTCGACGCCGGGCTTGGCGCGTTGCTCGATCGCCTTCCAGGCGGCGAGGGCGACGTCCCAGTCGGGCGAGGGCAGGTCGTAGAAGCTCTCGGCGTGGCGGTAGGCGTAGGCGATGTTGTCGGGGGCGAGCTCGGCGGCCTTGGCGAAGGCGGCGGTGCTGCGCTCGAGGAGCGCGGCGCGGGCGTAGAGCTTGGAGTCGACGAAGAACTCGCGGTATTCGTAGAGGAGCGTGCCGAGCTGGTAGTGATAAAGCGGTTCCTTCGGGGCGAGGGCGATGGCACCCTCGTAATAGGCGGCGGCCTCCTTGTACTCGCCCTCCTCGGCGTGGTGGTTGCCGAGCTGGTTCTTGATGACGGCGAGGTCGGGCTCGATCGCCTCGGCGCGCTTGAAGATGTCGTAGGAGCGTTTCGGGTGGCCGGTGGTGTTGAGGAACAGGCCGTAGGCGACGTAGGTGGCCGTGAACTTCGGATCCCGGCGCAGCAGCGCCTCGTAGTCGCGCACGACCTCGCTGAGCTGCATCTCGGTGTTGCTGCGGTCGAGGTTGGCGCCGGCTTCCTGCGCCGCGGCGAGGATGGTCTGCTGGCGCTGGAGGATGCGCTTGAGTTCGCGCTCCGTCATCGATTCGGCGCCGCCGGCGGCGAAGCCCACGAGCGGGGCAAGGAGGGTGGCGAAGGCGAGAAGGAGCGGCAGGAAACGTTTCATCGCGAGCGGAAGGAAGACCGCCAGCGGAACAGCTTGTGCCGCGGGGCGCGAGTCTTTCGAAGCTGGCGGGTGGCAGGGCGGAGTACGGGACGACCGGACCGACAGAAGGGAACGAAGAGAACAAAGAGTCCGGTGCATATCCCTGGTCGGGGGTGTTCTCTGGGGGGCGCACCGGAGTCGGGCGCGCAGCCCGCCCCATGGGCGTCTCGGCTGGGTCTGCTGTCGGTGAGGAACTGCGCGCGGGAGCAGTACCAGATCGGGTTGCGCGCCGGCACCGCGGTGCGGCCGGCTAGTGGCCGAGTTCAGCGCGCAAGACCGGGAGGTAGGCTTCGAGTCCGGTGGCCATCGACACCTGCGGCTCGTAGCCGAGGTCGCGGCGGGCGGCTTCGATCGAGAACCAATGATCGGTGGCCAGTTCCTTGGCGGCGAAACGCGTCATCGGCGGCTCGCCGCGCAAGGGGAAGAGCGTCCACAGCGCCTCGCCTATGGCGCCGACGGCGCTGGCGGCACGGAGCGAGACGCGGCGGCGGATCGGCTGCGCGTCGAGGTGCAGGAGCAGGGCGTTGATCCACGGCCAGAGCGCGACTGGCTCGCCGTTGGTGATAAAATAGGCGCGGCCGGCGGCGGGTGAATCGGCGGCGGCGAGGGCGCGTTCGGCGAGTAGGTGGGCGTCGACGACATTGTCGATGTGAGTGAGGTCGACGCGGTTTCTCCCGTCGCCGACGATGCGTAGGCGAGCGGCGCGCGCGAGGGCGACGACGCGTGGCACGAGATGATGGTCGCCGGGACCCCAGACCAGATGCGGGCGCAGCGCGACGGTGCGGAGCGCGGGGGAATTGGCGGCGCGGACGAGTTGTTCGGCCGCAGCCTTGGAGGTCGGGTAGGCGCAGGGGGCCGTAGTGCAGAGGGGGGCGGACTCGTCGACCCCGCGCTGGTCGTGGCCCGAATACACGACGCTGGGGGTGCTAGTGTAGATGAACCGCTCCACGCTGGCGGCGCGGGCGGCGGCGAGGAGGTTGGTTGTGCCTTCGACGTTGACGGCGTGGAACTCGCGCGCCGGGCCCCAGACCCCGACCCGGGCGGCGACGTGGAAAACCGAAGTCACCCCGGTGCAGGCGCGCTGGAGGGAGGCGGGATCGGAGAGCTCGCCGAGGACGACTTCAACTCCGCGGGACTCGAGCTGCGGGAGGGGGCGGCGGCTGAAGGCGCGCACGCGACGGCCGTCGCGCAGGAGGCGGTCGACGATCCTGCCGCCGACGAAACCGCTGGCCCCGGTGACGAGGGCGAGGGAAGTGGGGCGCATGGGCGGGGCGAAGGGCGGCACGGTGGTGGAGGTTCGGGGAGCGCCGCGCAGGATTCAAACCCGGAGCGTGGCGGCGCTCGGGCTGGGGCCACCGCACACTTTTTTGTTCCGATCGGAACAAAAAAGTGTGCGGTCGGGTGCTGAGGTGGGAGGGCCGAGACGAGGAGGGTGGTGAGGGGGCGCTCGGATGCCGGTGCTGCGGAAACACCGAGGGCCGGTCGCGAACGACCGGCCCTGGTGGGAGTGCAGAACAGCGGGCGCAGGGCCCGCCTGGTGGGAGATCGTTACGGGATGGAGGCGGTGGGGGCGACGATGGCGGGGCGGGGGAGCAGGTCGCGCACGGCCTTCTGGCCCTTGCGGCTGAAGTCGATCGATTCGCCGAGGATGCGGGCGGCCTCGTCTGGCGCGTGGAAGCCGGAGGAGTTCTCCGCCTCGACGAAGTCGAAGAAGAACTGGGCCTTGCGCTGGAACTCGCGCCCGGCCTTGAGCTGGTCGTCGGTGGCGCCGGCGGCCTGCGCGGCTTTGAGATCGTCGATGAGGTCCATGAGTGCATCCATGGCCACGTTACGCAGGTTGTGGAAACGGGTCTGGATCGTCTCGACGCGGTCCTTCAGCTCCTGCTCGGACCATTTGTGGCAGGTCTGGCAGGAGCGATTGATGTCGAGCAGCGGCGAGCGCACGTGGTGGCTGCTGATCTTGTGGGCGCCCTCGCGTTTGTAGGGCATGTGGCAGTCGGCGCAGGCGACGCCGCTGCGGGCGTGGATGCCCTGGCTCCAGAGTTCGAACTCGGGGTGCTGGGCCTTGAGGGCGGGGGCGCCGGTGTCCTTGTGCGTCCAGTCCTTGAAGCCGGCGGCGTCGTAGTAGGCGAGGATCTGCTCGACCTTCTGGCCGTTGTGCCAGGGGTAGGTGAGCTTCTTCTCCGGGCCCTTGAAGTAGTACTCGACGTGGCATTGGCCGCAGACGTAGCTGCGCATCTCCTGGCGGGTGGCGTCGCGGTTGACGTCGTAGTCCTTCACGCCTTGGGCGGCCTTGAGGTTGCGCATCCCCTCCATGAAGGCCGGGCGGGTCACGCGCAGGGCCATGGTCTGCGAGTCGTGGCAGTCGATGCAGGCGACGGGGTGCTCGACAAGCTTGGCGGCCTCGGCGTAGGGCAGGGCGCAGATCTTCTCGAAGCCCTTCATGAGGTCGCCGTCGCCGGCCTTCTTGTAGGCGGTGTACATCGAGGCGTGGCAGTTGAGGCAGGCGCCCGGCTGTTTCGCGACCTTCTGGCGGTCGGTGAAGGTCTGGTCGTCGAGCATGTAGGCGTGGCCGCGTTCCTCGCGGAAATCGGCGGCGAAGGCGTAGCCGGCCCACATCTTCTTCAGGCGCGGATCCTCCTCGATCTTCGACTGGGTGACGACGGTGCGGGGATCGGCGGCGGTGGGGGTGCGGGGGAGGGCGTCGCTGCCGCCGTAGCGGGTGCGGACCTGGTCGACGGTGCGCTTGTAGTCGTCGTACTGCAGCGGGAAGTTCTTCCCCCAGACGGCGGGGTCGGTGGTGTCGTCGGTGATGTCGACGACCTTGAAGAACGGGACCTTGGCCTCCTGCTTGCGCTCGAAGATGTTCATGAGGAGCGCGAGGCCGCCGACGGCGGCGAGGGCGGCGAGCACGGTGGCGAGCAGGAATCGGGTGACGGAACCGCGGCGGGAGGAGGAGTTCATGGCGGTGGATACTGAAGGGAGGGCGTCTGGCGGCGGTGGGTGGGGGCCGCGGAAGGCGGCGATCGGGTCACTTCATGTGGCCGACGTGGCCGTGACACTGGATACAGGAGAGGTTGCCGGCGCCGGCGTGGGGCGAGGCGACATCGGCGGCGATGTCGGCGTGGCAGCGGCGGCAGGAGTTCTCGGTGATGCGGCGGCTGCGCTCGCGGGCCTGGATGTTCTCGGGATAACCGCCGGTGGTGAAATAGAAGGAGTGCCAGAAGCCGTTCTCGGCCTTGGTGGCGTATTTGCCGACGAGGTTGTGGGGCGTGTGGCAGTCGTTGCAGGTGGCGACCGAGTGGTGGCTCGACTTCAGCCAGCCTGCGTACTGGTTCTCCATCACGTGGCAGTTCGCGCAGGCCTGCGGGTTGTTCGAGAGGTAGGAATACCCTTTGGCGTAGACGAACGTGTACGTGCCGATGCCCAAGGCGAGGCCGATGAGGCCACCGAGCAACGTGCCGGAGATCACGTTCGCTTTCATGGAGGGAGAGAGGCGGTCGGGGGGCGCGGGGGCAACGGTCGGGGCTGTGGGGCTTTGATGCGGGTCAAACGAATGGCCGTTTTTCACCGCCGGGCGAATCCGGAAAACAAATTCTTCGGCGGGCGGGCCGGGCTACTCGCCGAGGAGGCGGGCGAAGCGCGCCCGCAGGGCGGCGGAGTCGCGCACCAGCACGGCGGCGCGTTCGACACGGATCAGCCCCGCCGTGCGCAGGCGGGCGAAGGTGCGGGAGAGCGTCTCGCTCGTGGTGCCGAGCTCGGCCGCGAGCGTGCGTTTGGTCGAGCGCAGCTCCACGCGGGCCTCGCCCGTGGCGGCCGGCGGGCAACGTTTCAGGAGCCAGTTGAGCAGGCGGGTCTCGACGTCCTTGAGCGTGAGGTCGTCGAGCAGGCCGACGAGCACGCGCAGGTGCTGGCTCATCGCGCCGAGCATGCGTAGGGCGAGATCGGGGCGGCGGCCGAGCAGCTCGACCATCGGGGTGCGCGGGATCAGCAAAACCGAGCTGGGTTCGACGGCGCGGGCGTCGGCCGGATACCCGGTGCCGGTGGCGAGCGTGGCTTCGGCGAACGATTCGCCGGGACGGAAGACGTGGATGACCTGCTCCTTGCCGGCGGGGCTCACGCGATGGACGCTGACCGCGCCCCGTTGCACGACATAGAACCCTTCGCTGGCTTCACCCTCGCGGAAAAGCAGGGCGCCTTTGGCGAGGGGTTTGAGGATCGCGAAGGCGGCGATCGTCTCGACGTCGGCGGGCGGGAGGCCGGCGAAGAGTTCGCAGGCGCGCAAGGCATGGGCGGGAGCAGCGGTGCGCAGGTCGGCGGGCCGGTCGGGCATGGGGGCAGGTAAGGCACTGCGCTGCGCTCAGTCGCGCCAAAAATCGACCTGCCAGCCGCCGGTGGCGCGGGCGGCGTGGGCCGCATAACCGGCCGCCTTGCAGCGTTCGATCAACGGCGAGGGGAGAAACGGCGCAAACACGGTGAGCCGCTGGCCGGGGCGCAGTCCCGCGAGGGCGGCATCGACGGCGTCGCAGGGTTGCAACCCGCGTTCGAGCAGCGGGCGGACATCGAGGCGTTTGTTCTTCGGCGCGGCCATGGCGGTGGACCGTGGGCGGTGAGTGGTGGGCGGCGGTGGTGGTGGCGGTCTCGGATGCTGAATACGGGGTGCCGAGCCCGCAGGCAACAACCGCGAGGTGACGCAGGCGTGGTCTACTCCATGCCGTCCCCGTTGGGGATCGGGGCCGCCGAGTCGTTTTCGCGCACGAGCGTGAGGAGCATCGAGAACGGCTCGGTGGCGTGCACGGCGTGGGGCAGGCCCGGCGGCATATGGAGCAGGTCGCCGGCCGCGAGCGGACGTTTCTCGCCGCCGAGCGTCCACTCGGCGCGGCCGGAAAGCATCTGCACCAGCGCCCGGGCGGGGGTGGCGTGCTCGGTGAGTTCCTGGCCGATCGCGAAGCTGAAGAGCACCACGCGGGTGCGGCCGGCCGAGAGGATCGTGCGGCTGACGATGCCGCTGTCGGAGAACTGGGTGCACGCGGCCAGCGGGAGGGCCCCGAACTGGTCCGAGGAGAGGAGGGTGTTTGAGCTCATGGAGGAAAAGGGACCGTATGCGGCGAGGCGGCGCTGTCAGCCGAGAGCGGTCGCGAGCACGAAGACCGCGCCCAGGGCCGCCTCGAGGGCGCCGAGGAGCGGGGCTCGCAGGGCTGGCGCGGCGGGGCCGAGCAGCCAGAGCGCGCGCAGCAGGAGCAGCACGGTGGCGCAAACAGTGGATACAGTGGCGAGGCCCGCCCGGTGGAGCGCCCCCACGGCGATCGCCGCCGCCGCCGACGCGGCCAGCGCCGGAAACGCCGGGACGGGCCGCCCCTTGCGGCGCCGGAGGAACGCGCGGACGACAAGCACGGCAGGAACGGCGCGCAGCAGCATCGCCGCCGCAAGGCCCAGGGCCATCGCGGTGTCCCAGCCGGCCAGGGTGGCGAAGGCGGCCGGCAGGGTGGCGAACGCCGCCGCGCCGGCGAGTTCGGCCTCGGCGGCACGGCTTTCGCCCCGGGAGTCGAGCACGAGGAAAACCGCCGCTGGCGGCAGGGCGAGGAGCGCGGGCCACAAGGATGCCCCTCCGCCGAGTTGGCCGGCCGCGAACAACGCGGCGCCGGCGCAGGCGGCGAGCGTTCCGAGCAGCAGGAGTGCGGTGCGGCGAGCGGCCGAGTCGAGGCGACCGCGTGCACATTGCCACGGCCGCCGGGCGAGGAACAGCGCGCTCGCCGTGAATGCCAGCGCTGCTCCTGCAGGCGAGGGGGCGGCGAGCAGCCCGAGTGCAACCGGCTCCCCGGCCAGGCTCCAGCTCCCGTGCTCCCGGGGGAGCAGGAGATGGCGAAGGCTGGCGGTGGCGGGACTCGACATGGCTGGAGCCTAGCAGCGACGTGCGCCGGCGGCCTTGACGGGGCTCAACGCGATCCCGGACTCGCCGCCGATTTTCTACCTGTCAGCCCGCGGTGCGGCTGCTAGCAGGGGGCGATGAACGAGGTTCTGTTCAACGGTTCGCTCTTCGGGGCGCAGCTCACCATCACCGCTTGGAAACTCATCGGCTACACCGGAACGATGATGTTCGGCGGGCGCTGGTTTGTGCAGTGGTGGGCGGCGAAGCAGGCCGGCCGGGTCGTGATGCCACGGCTTTTCTGGTACATGAGTGTCGTCGGCAGCCTGATGACCCTGGCCTACTTCGTGTGGGGCAAGAACGACTCGGTGGGCATCCTCGGGAACCTGTTCCCCTCGTTTGTCGCGGTGTACAACCTCACGCTGGACATCCGCCACCGCGGGTGGAACCGCGAAAAGGCCGGCGCCTGAACGGGCGTCGGCCTCGTCCTCAGAACGGGTCGGGCTCGCGGAAGACCGGGGTGGACTCCACATGGTGCCCCGGGGGGATCGTGATCGGCTCGCCCTGTGCGGCGAGGTCGTCGTTCTTGAGCAGTTGGACCTTCAGCGGCTCGGTGGCGGTGGGTGCCTCCCAGGACCATTTGCCGATCGAGACGAACTCCATCGGCACGCCTTTCTGCCAGCTGAGCCCGGGGCCTTCGCCGCGGACGAACACCTTGTTGCCGATCCCGATGTAGGCGGTGACGAGGAGCCGCGTGGCGCCGTCGGCGGTCTTCGCCGGGGCGGAGTGGGAGGCGGGCTCGGCGTCGTAGACAATCTCGGGCTCGGCAAAACCCGGGAGCACGGACTCGCCCAGGCTGCGCGTGGAGGACTTGCGGCGGGGCTCCCGCTTCGGCGGCGGTTCGGCGCCGACAGCGTCGGGCGCGGGTTCGGGGAGTTCGGTTGCGGCAGCGGTCGTCACGGGAGCCGCTCCACCGGCGGTGGAGCCAGCGTCCTCTGCGGCCGCTTCCGTGGCGCGCGGCGAAGCCGGGTCTCTTCGCATCCGCGGAAAAGCGGTGAGCTGCAGGCCTGCAAGCTCGGCGGCGGAGGTCGCGGGCGGCTCCGTTCCAGCCGGGGCGGGGTGGGCGGCGGGCGCGGCGCCGGTCTCGACTTCTGCGGTGGAGCGCGCGCGGGGGAGGTCGCGGGTGGCCGCATGGAGCAGCTCGATCTTCTGCTGGAGGGCCGCCGCGAGGTCCTGCTCGGCGGCGCGGAGCGCGGCAGTGCGCTCGAGGATACGGTCGGCGATGGTTTCGGCGCTTGCGAAGGTCTCGCGGGCGCGGTTCTCCGTGGCGGCGATCGCGTTCTGCGCGTGCGTGGCGGATTGGTTGAGCGCGGCCTCGGCCCGGGTGGTGGCGGCGCCGAGGGCGGCGGCGATCGCCGGTGCCGCCTCGGTGGCCTCGCGGCGGGCATCCGCGAGCGCGGCGCGAGCTTCGCGCTCGACGGCGGCGAACTCCTTGGTGGCGGACTGGATGGTGCCGACGAGGGCGCCGAGTCGCTGGCCCTCGGCATCGCGGAGCGTCTCGAGCTCCTTGGCCATCGCGGCCTTGTCCTCATCGTCGCGCTCCTGCAGTTGGGCGGTGAACTCGGCGATCTTCTCCTGGAGGCGGTAGGGCAGTGTATCGGCAGCGTGGACGGCGCGGGTGGCGGCCTCGTGGGCGGACTTCAGCTGGCCGCTGGTGGAGGCCAGGGTCTCGACGGCGTGGAGAAGCCTCTGGTTCTGCACCTCCAGCTTCTGCTGGAACTCGAGCTCGGCCTCTCGCTGGGTCGCGAGGAAATCGAGCAGGTAGGGGAGGGCGGCGAGCACGGACCCGAGCGCCACACACCCGAACACCACGGAGAGCGCGGGGGCGGAGAGCGGCGTCTCGGCCGTGGCGGCGACGAAACAGGCGACGGCGAGCAGCAGGGCATCGCCGAGGAAATACGGCCACTTGGGCGGGCGGGGGGGGAGGGTTGGGTTCATCGCTCGGTGTTGGGGCTGCGAATCCGGGACAGGTCCCATTCTCCAGAGCGAGCGCAGGTCGCAAGGCGAAACCCGAGGGAACGACGACGGCCGCCCCTCGGCGACGGCTGTGGGCCGTAGGGGTACCGGGGACGCGTCAACGCAGGTGTCGCCAGAACACGCCGCCGAGGGAGACGAGCATCCCGATCCTGAGTGCTCCCTCGAAGGTGAGGATGACCAGGACCCAGCGCAGCGGGGAGTTCCGGCGCAGCAGGAATCCGCCGAGACTGATCAGAAACAGTGCGAGCGCCTGCAGCCGGCCGACCGAGCTGCCGAGAAGCAGGCCCATCCAGATCCAGTAGAGGAAGAGCAGAAGCGTCCAAACAAAGGCCAGACGTTCGCGCATCGGCAGTGCCCGCGGGTCGCCACCCGATGCCATCTGCCGAATACCGAGGTAGCGTTCGCACAACACGAGTTGCCAGAGCTCGAAGAGCAGGAAGAACGGGACGAGGGAAAGCAGCCAGAGCATGGACCGGAGTGGCCATGGAATGAGCCGGCACCGCGGGTAGCGGCGAGCGCAAAACCGGAGCGGGCAAATGGGCCGAGCGCAGAGGCCGGCCCGCGGGGCGGGGCCGGCAGGGAAGTGCTCCGGCAAGGCGAGCCACCGGTCGACTGTGTACAGCTCAAGTCGGAGGCCGGAAGGCCGATGTGGAGAAAACCCCACCGTGCGATGAATACTTGCCATTTCACCGGTTGGATCCCCTTCGCGCCAGAGACGCGCTACACCCCCTCGGGCCGCAAGATCATCTGTTTCGCCGCGCGCGTGAGCGATGACCACGGAGCCGAGTCGATTCTGCGCTTCCAGATGGAAGGCGACCCGGTGGCGCCCCTGCCGCCGGAGCTTGCGCCGGGCCGCGCGGTCGAGATCGAGGCCGCGGCGACGACCCAGGCGGTGCGCCGCCCCGATGGGCGCACGGTCTCGCGGCTGGTCTTCCACGTCACGCGTCTGGCCGCGCAGGGCCGACGGCGGGGCCGCGTGGAACCGCCGATGCAGTTGGCGTTGTTCTGAGCGCCGGCAGACCGCGGCCTGCCGCGAGCACTGCACAGGGGCCGCGCCAGCGCGAATTGGCTGGCTTCCGCCCGCTGTGGCGGCTTGCTCGCCGGGCGTTCTGCGATGCACCGCTTCCGCCCTATTCCGCTTGGCCACGCCATACCGAACTGCCCGCATGCGATCTCGGTAAGTCTCCCCACGATGGCCGATCTGATCGGCTACGAGGAGAAGGTTCCGGAGGTGATGCGCCAGGTGCCGACCGGGTATCCGCGTTTCGTGCTCCACCCGTTTGTGCGCATGCTCACGGCGGAGTTCTCACGGCGGCAGGGGTTGGAGGGTCGCTCGGTCTGGCTGACGGCGACCCTCGAGCTGGCTGAGGCGCTGTGCCGGTGGGTGGGGGGCGATGCCCGCGTGGTTGTCGAGGGCGTGCTCACGGCGGTGGCCTTTGCCCATGTGCCGGAGCGCAATGCGCGGGCCAAGGCGTTCCTGCAGCATTGCGGCGGCTTCATCTCCTCCCGGCAGGCCGAGGATGCCCTTGTCGCGGCCGGCCTGGTCCCGGTGCCGGCTCCCGAGGCGTCCGTGGATACTGATCCGCTCGGTGTGGTGAAACGCGAGCTTCGCCGCGCCTTCAGCGGGACCTGCGACGACGACTTGTTCGTGTCCGCCAGCGGCATGAACGCCGTGTATTCGGCATTCGATGCCGTCCGCGCGGTCCAGACCCCGCGGGGCCGAACGACGTGGATCCAGCTCGGCTGGCTCTACTTGGACACGATCGCGATCCTGCGGAAGTTCACCGCGGATCCGGAGACCGACTACGTGGCGCTCCCGTCCGTGCATGATCTGGGGGCGTTGCAGCGCGTGCTCGAGGAGCGGCGGGGCCGCGTCGCGGGCATCATCACCGAGGTGCCGACCAATCCGCTGATCCGGAGTTGCGACCTGCCGGCGCTGGGCGCGTTGGCCCGTGCCCACGGCGCCCATCTGGTGGTCGACGCCAGCATCGCGTCGCCGTGGAACGTCGATGTGCTGCCGCACGCCGATGTGGCGCTGGCCAGCCTCACCAAGTACGGCGCGGCCGAGGGCGACATCCTGGCGGGCGCCGCGGCGGTGAATCCGAAAGGCGGTGATGCCGCGGCGTTGCGTGCCGGGCTAACGACGGGGATCGCCCCGATGTATCGGCGTGATCTGGCCCGGTTGGCGCACGAGATCCGCGCGGTCGACCGTGTCCTTGCCGGCGTCAATGCCTCGACCGTGCGCGTCGCCGAGTATCTCGCCGGGCGCCCGGAGGTGAAGCGCCTCCACTGGGCGCTCGCCCCGGAATCGCGGGCGAACTTTCTGCAGGTGGCGCGTGCGCCGGCCGCGGTTGGCGGCATGATCACCTTCGAACTGGAGCCGGGCCGGTTTGCGCGTTTCTACGACCGGGTGCGGTTGCCGAAAGGGCCGAGCTTCGGCCTGCGGAACACCCTGATCTGCCCTTTCATCTACCTTGGGCATTACGAGTTGGTGACAAGCGCGCCGGGCCGCGAACTGCTCGCGCGTCACTCCCTGAATCCCGAGTTGCTGCGGCTTTCGGTGGGGCTGGAACCGGTGGACGAAATCATCGGCGCCCTCGCGGAGTCGCTCGACGCCCTCGAAACAGGTTGAGATCGAGCGTGGGTTGGCGGACCATCCCGGGCTATGGTCAAGGGCCAGAAAGTCGTATGCATCAACGATCAGTTCTCCGCGATCGTGCGGGCGATCTATAAACAACTCCCCGTCAAGGGCGTCACCTATACGATCCGGGAGGTGTTTCTCGGACGAGAGAAGGTCGTGAAGGCCGGCGACTCGGCCACGGTCGGGCTTCTTCTTGTCGAGTTGGTCAACCCACCGGATCCTTTGCATAAGGGGCAGCAGGAGCTTGGCTTCAACTCGGAGCGGTTCGCCCCGTTGGAGGAGTTGCCTGCCGAGGTCGCTGCGGAGGAGATCGCGGAGACCATTGGGGCCGGATCATGGAGTGGTTCGTTCGCTCCCTCACCGTCGCGTTCGGAGGGCAGTCCTGACTGAGTTTGGTAGTCTGATGGGAGGTGTAGATCCGGAAATAACGTCGGAAGTACCTTTAGGTGAGAGAGAAGGGGTGGTTGCCAGCATCTGGCGCAAAAATCTCTTGCGGGAGGCGGAGGTGGGTGCAGAGTCCGGCGCCTCAACTATGTTCTTTGGCTGATTTGCAGCGAGAGAGGGCTCACCTAGTGGGCGGCGGAAAAAAACTTCCGAAAAACTCTTGACCGTTGGAGATCAGTTCGGCACGGTTGAGCTCTTTCCCTTACGGGAAGCTTCTTTGAAATTTCTGAAGTGCGATCGATTGGAGTACCCAGTCAAAACTTAAGTTATATAGTAACCCGACCGGAGCAATCCGGCGGGTGTAGTTCGTGAATCACTAGGATTTATGAACTCTCTTTATCGGAGAGTTTGATCCTGGCTCAGAATGAACGCTGGCGGCGTGGTTAAGACATGCAAGTCGAACGGGGTTGACGGTGTAGCAATACAACGGCAACCCAGTGGCAGACGGGTGCGTAACACGTAAGCAATCTACCCTCGTGTGGGGAATAACCTGTCGAAAGACGGGCTAATGCCGCATACGGTTGCCCTTCGCCTGAAGGGCATACTAAAACCCGGGACCGCAAGGCCGGGTGCATGAGGAGGAGCTTGCGGCCTATCAGCTAGTTGGCGGGGTAACGGCCCACCAAGGCAAAGACGGGTAGCTGGTCTGAGAGGACGACCAGCCACACTGGAACTGAGACACGGTCCAGACACCTACGGGTGGCAGCAGTTTCG
>DAOOFR010000001.1:0-79970 GCA_035415285.1 Opitutaceae bacterium | reverse complement strand
GTCGCCGGCGTGGTCGAGAGCCCGGCCTACGCGATGTTCGCGATGAACAAGGAGCTGGCGAAGATCGACGCCCGCGAATTCGGCGGCGCCGCCCCGAAGCTCGAGATTCTGAACATGAGCATGCCGCTCGACCCGCGGCAGCCCTCGATGAAGTGGGACGGCGAGTGGCACATCACGCTCGAGGTCTTCCGCGACCTCGGCCTGGCCTTCGCCGCCGTGCTCATCCTGATCTACATGCTCATGGTCGGCTGGTTCAAAAGTTACATCACGCCGCTCGTGGTGATGGCCGCGATCCCGTTCTCGCTCATCGGCATCCTGCCCGCGCACTGGGGCATGGGCGCGTTCTTCACCGCCACCTCGATGATCGGCTTCATGGCCGGCGCGGGCATCGTCGTGAGAAACTCGATCATCCTCGTCGACTTCATCGAGCTGCGCCGCTCGCACGGCCTCTCGCTGCGCGACGCCGTGGTCGAGGCCGGCGCGGTGCGTTTCCGCCCAATGCTGCTCACCGCGCTCGCGGTCGTCGTCGGCGCGAGCGTGATCCTCGCCGATCCAATCTTCCAAGGCCTCGCGATCAGCCTCATGTTCGGCGAAATCGCCTCGCTCCTCGTCAGCCGCATGGCCGTGCCGGTGCTCTACTTCATGGCCAACCGAAAGGCTTGACCTACAGGTAGGGCGGTTTCTCCGAAACCGCCGCAACGTCCGCCCTCGGTGCGGGTCATTGTGCCCAGCACGAACGTCTCTGAGAAACGGCCTGCCCCTACATCATCCATCGTCCATCTCCCATCACCCATTCCCAGATGCCTTCGCCCTCCATCAACTTCGCCCAGCTTGTCCTCATCGTGCTCGCGTTCGCCGCGGCCTTCGTCGTCCTGCGCCCCTTGCTCTTCGGCGGCCGGCGCGTGAGCGCCGCCGAGGCCAGCCAGCGCGTTGCAGCCGGCACTGCCGTGCTGATCGATGTCCGCGAACCCGGCGAATGGCGAAGCGGCGTCGCCGCGCCCGCACAGTTGCTCGCCTTCAGCGACCTCAACGGCGACCGCCGCCAGTGGGCCCCGTTCCTCGCCGCCCACAAGGACAAGGAACTCATCCTCTACTGCGCCTCCGGCCTGCGCTCCGGCCAGGCGGTCATCCGCCTGAAAAAAGAAGGCCTCAACGCCACCAACCTCGGCGGACTCCGCCGCTGGACCAGCGCCGGCCTGCCGACCCGCAAACCGTAGGGCTTTTCACAACTCCGAGTAGCGATACCCGATTGCGCAAAGCCGCTCACTCGAGCAAGCGGCGCCAGCGCGCTCTCGCCCTCCAACGAACAACAATCCGTAGGGTGCGACCTTGGTCGCACCGCTCCCCCCCTCGCGCAGCCCCCCTCACCGCAACAAACATCCCTCCACCGCCCACTGTCCACCGTCCACTGCCCACCGTCCACTGCCCACCGGCAACCGCCCACCGTTCACCGTCCACCGTCCACCGTCCACCACCTACCACCATGATCACTCGTCTTCTCTCCCTCCTCGCCCTCACGTTCGCCCTCACCGGCTGCGCCAAGTCCTCCGATACGCCCGCCGCCGCCTCGGCCACCGCCGGCAGCCACGAGGTGGCCGACTTCGCCGCCGATGTCATCACGCGCAGCGCCACCGTCCCCGTCGTCGTCGATTTCTGGGCCCCGTGGTGCGGCCCGTGCCGCGTGCTCAAGCCCACCATCGAGAAAGCAGCCGCCGAGGCCGGCGAACGCTGGAAACTCGTCGCCGTGAACGTCGACAACCACGGCCCGCTCGCCCAGCAGTACGGCATCCGCAGCATTCCCGCCGTGAAGCTCTTCCACCGCGGCGAAGTCGTCGCCGAGTTCGTCGGCGTGAAATCGGAGTCCCAGCTCCGCACTTGGCTCGACGCCAACCTGCCCAAGTAGGACCGGTCTCCGCCCGGTCCCGCGCGGGTCTCGCCCGCGCTCAGGCCCGCGCCTTGCCGCGTGGGCGGGGCACGGCCGGCCTTCCCGGCCGGCACGCCAGCACGAGCAACCCCGCGCCCACCGCGAGCAGGATGGCGTGGCCCGCCGAGAATCGCGCCTGCGCCTCGAGCAGGTTCACGCGCGGCCACGCGGCGAGGTAACGCACCGGTGCCGGTCCCTTGGCGACGCCGGCCCCGACCGCGTCGCCCACCACCGTCGCAGAACCCTCGATGCGGCGACCGTCGGGCAGCGTGAAATGGTAGCCGACGCCGTAGTCGTAACGGTTCCGCTCGGCGGTGTTGCGCTCGCCGCCCTGCCGGCGGACCTCGGTGACCGTGCCGAGCGTGCGCGTGCCCCAGAGCCGCAGCGCCGGCGCCAGCACCGCGTAGCCGGCCAGCACGAGACCGAGCAGCAGCAGGAGCAGGCGCGTGGCGAGGCGTTTCACGACGTGCCTCCGGCGTTGCGGGCCGGCCGGGAGGAAGGCTCGCGCGGTGGTTTCATTTGAAGAGCGAGTCGGTGAGATCGCCGAGATCCTGGATCGTCTCCATGATTCCCTTGCCGCCGGTGGAGAGCGCCACGGCGTCGTCCCACTGGCTGGGCGGGAGGTCGGCGCGGCCGATGGCGGCGAAGCTGTCCTTCACCTTCGTGAACCGCTCCCGGGCCGCCTCGAGGCGGGCGAGGTTGTGTTTGTCGGACGCGGTGAGTTTCGCGGCGGGGATCTTCCGGAGCGCGGCGAGCTTGGCGTCGATGAACGGAAGGAACTTGCCCTCCAGGTCCTTGGCGGTGCCGCGGCAGGCCTCGCGCACGCCGGCCAACCGCGAGAGGCTCTTGTCCTGCAGCATCTCGCCGGCCTTGAACAGCGTCACATCGGAAGTCTGACGCACCCACTGCGGATCGAGGCTGTCCATGATCTCGTCGACATTCGAGAGGTCCTTGCGGATGTGGAGCACCGACATCATGCGGTACGCCTCGGGGTCGACGCGGCTGGTCATCTTCTCCCAGGCCTGCGGGGCGCTGCCGCCGGTGGCGCGGCGGTAGGCGCGATTCCACGCCTCCTGGGCGTCGAGCTGCCACTGGTGCCGGCTCACGGGCTGGCCGTTCTTGGTCAACCAGACGTTGCGGCGCAACGTGGTGGTGCCGTCGGAGTCTTTCACGGGGATCCAGTCGGGCTGCTCCTTGAGCGCCTGGTCGAAGTCCATGCCGGTGGTGCCCGCGCTGGCGGCGTTGCGCATGGCCACGATCTCGTGGTCGCTGTAGCCGGCCTCCTTCATGATCGTGTAGTAGTCGGCGCGGACTCGGGTGTGGATCTGGTCGAGCGCCTGGTCGTAGAAGCGGCCGACCGCGGGCTGCGCCTTGTATTTAAGGACTCCCTTCGCTGTGGGGTTGCCGTTGAGCGCGGCGGTGGTCCCGAGCACCTTCTCGTGCAATCGCTTCACCTCCGCCTCGGGCGCGCCGTCGTGCACGGCCTTGCGCCAGGCGTGGTACTCGCCCACGAAACCCTCGACCTGCGCCTCGGCCGCGCGCAGCTCCGCCTCGTAGCGGGCGACATCGTCGGCGCCGCCCGCGCCGGCCGGGCGCTTGGCGAGCGCCGGCGGGGCGTCCGCCTGCTTGAGCGCGCCGCCGAGCGAGTCGGCCTGTTTGAGCGCACCGGCATCGGGCAGGTCGCCGCCCTTACCGAGCTTGCCGAGCAGGAAGGGCACGCCCTTGTTCAGGAGCAGCGAGGTGCCGCCGGCCTTGGCGGCGCCGGACCAGCCGCCCTGGCAGTAGCCGTCGTAGGTGCTCCAGGCGATGTCGACGGCATCGGAATACGTCGAGACGGACTGTTTCACGCCGGTGAGCAGGTCCTTCTCGGCCCAGCCGGTGGCGAACTGGTAGGTGAGCGCGAGCGCCTGCGGGCCGCCGACCATGCTGCAGACCATCATGCCGGTGTCGGCGCCGGTCTTGATGTTCTCGATGGCGGAGACCTGCGCCTCCTTCCACGCGAGATCCTCGTCCAGCCTGGCCAGCCGGGCCTCGGTGTGGCCCTGCCATTTGTGCTTCAGGGCGTCGTTGAGCTTCCGGTACCGGTCGAGCGCCAGCGGCGCCTCGTCGCGGATCTTCCGAAGGGTGTCGAGCGCCTGCGGGCGCTCGACGGCGGGCAGCAGCTCGAGGTAGCGCGCGGCCAGCTCCTGCTGCGACTCCACGGCCTCGAGGTGGCGGATGTTGTCCTCGATGTTGCGGCGGAACTGCGCGCGGGCCATCACGTCGAACGGAGTCTCGGTGCGCTGGTACTCGCCGGTCCGGAGCTGGCGCACGGTGTCCTGCGCGGCGATGGCGTTCGAGTTCGCGTTGATGAGGTTGAACTGGAGCGCGGCGAGACGCTTCTGCTGGTCGGCGGAGGGCGGCTGGCCGCCCTTGCGGACCTCGGCCTGCAACGCCGCAAGGTCCTGCTGGTACTGCTGCGCGCGCTTCTGTTCGTAGAGGATCGTGGTCTCGTGGAACGCGATGGTCTCGGCCTTCGCCCGGCGTTCGGCGGCCTGCCGCTCCTTGTCGGCCGCGGCGTCGGCGGCGGGCTTCGCGCCCTTCGCGGGCGCCGGCTGGCGCGCCGCCAGGTCGAGCTCGTCGCCCATCTTGGCCGCGAGCGCGGCGGCCTCCTCGGGCGTCATGATCCGGCGCTTGTAGTGGTAGCGCACACCCGCGAGGCCGAGCGGCGCGGTGGGGCCGCCCACCGCCGCAAGCCGGGCGATCGAGTCGCTCAGGGCGTCGCCGCGCGAGGCGGGCTTGGTGTCGGAGTTGATCAGCAGCGAGATGGTCGCCTCCTCGCCGTTGAGCTGGTCGGCGGTGCAGGCGAGCGGGGTCGTCTCCTTGACCTTGGCCGCGGCGGAGCGCAGGTGCGGCGTGAGCAGGTGCTCCCGTTGCTCGTCACCGGCGGATGGGGTTGCGGTGGCCAGCAAGTCGGCGAATGCGGCCGGCAGCAGCGCCTTCTGGCGCGGTGCCGTCACCTCGCGGGCGGCGGTGATCTCGACCTCGAAACGCCCGCCGACCTGCGCGAGCACGGGCGGCGGCGGAGTCCACGCGAGCTCGTAGGCGACGCTCAGCGTGTCGTAGACCACGTCGGGATCGCCACGCGCATCGACGACCTTCTGCACATCGCGGCAGCGGATGCCGTTGGGCGCCACCTCGGTGGTGCGGGCCGCGACGAGCTGCGGGAAGGGCTCGAGTCCGTCGTTGCGCTTGATCAGGCGGCGGAAGACCGCGTCGGCCGCGGGGTTCACCTCCGAGAGCTGCCATTGGGGCACCCAGGGATCGTTCGCCGGGACGACGGCGGTGCGCTCCAGGACCCAGAAGATGTGTTCGGCGGGGATCGGCCGCGGAAACGGGAGCGACGGCGCGAGCGTCTCGAACGCGCGCTGCTCGCCCTCGAACTCGGCCAGGATCGCCTTCTCCTGTTTGCGGAAGTCGGACTCCCAGCCGCGCCAGTCGAACTCGTCGTCGGTGGGCGGTCGTTGGTACTGCACGCCGGTAGCAAAATGGGTGCGACTGCGCACGGAATAGACCAGTTTGCCCGACGGGCGCTGGCCCTTCGCGACGGCGGCCGCCGCCCGTTCGGAGAAGTCGTTGTTCGCCGGGTTGATGCCCGGCGGGCCGAGCGTGTACTCGGTCTCGGTGAAGCCGTCCTCGGTGACGCGGAGTTCGGTGCGGGAGAGATCGCTGCCGCCGCCGTAGCAGACGAAGACCCCGTCGCCCCGTTCCTCGAACACCTGTGTCCAGGAGTTCCTGTTCCCCGCCGGGAAGGTCTCGCAGACGTAGAAGAGGACGCGGTTGCCGCCGATGCTCTTCAACGGCTGGTAGTAGACGCTCCGGCCCGTCTCCGTGTCGTATTCGACCTTCAGCGCCGCGGGGTTCGGCGGCTGGCGGAAGCCGACGTCGAAGGGGTCCTGCACCGTCTGGTGGCGGGAGGGTTCGTATTCGCCGGAGAGCGCCAGCGGCCGGTCGAGATTGCGCAACAGGCTCTTGGCGGCGGCGAACTGCTCGGCGACGCGCGCCTTGATCAGCGCGGCATCGGGCAGTTCGCCGAGCGCGGCGAGCGCCTGCACGGCCTGGTCGCAACTGCGTTGGAGCCCCTTGAGCAGCGCGGCGTGCTGCCCGGCGCGCCGCATCGCCTCGTGGGCGGCGGCGTGGTTGCCGCAGAGCCGGGCGGTGCGCGCCTGGTCGAGCAGGTTGTCGTAGCCCTGCATGGCCTTCACGAGCGCGGCGCGCAACGCGAGGATCTCGCCGAGCAGGGGCGAAGCGGCGTTGAGGTATTCGATACAGGCGTCGGCCGGGTAGTCCTCGATCGCGGCCCAGCGGGCGTCGAAGGTCTTGCGCGCCTCGTCGCTCAGCGGTCCGGCGAGTTCCGCCATGGCCTGGCGCACCGCGGCGACCGCGCCGAGGTACTGCAACGAGTTGAACGCGCGCGGGTCGAGGCGCGGCGCCACCGGGGTGGCGCGGGCCTGGGCGAGCATCGTGGAGAGCGGGGGCAACGGCGGCAGCTGCTTGAACGCGGCCAGCGCCGCCGGATCGTCGTCCGGCAGCACTGTGGCGGCGGCGCGAGCCGGCGGACGTGCGGAGTCCTTCGTGACAGCCGCACGGGGTTTCGGCTGGTTCGCGGCGACCGCGGGCGCCGGCGCGCTCCGGGTGGCGGCGCGGAGGCCGGTGGCCGGGGCGGGCGCGGCGGCGAAGGTCGCACCGGGATTCTCCTTGAGGACGAACTGCCGGAGTTCGTCGGCGTAGGCGTCCCCCGGATGGAACTGGCGGAAGGCGTGCCACTGCGCGGCGGCGGCCGTCGGGTTCTTGGCGAGGGAGTGAAGCATGACCAGCGAGGCGCGCCCGCCGCGGTTGGCGGGGTGGAGCTCCAGCGCCCGGGTAAACGCCGCGATCGCGCGCTCGGTCTGGCCGAGGTTGTGGTGGACCATGCCGAGGTTGCGGTGCACCGCCTCGTTCTCCGGCTCGGCGGCGCGGGCCTGCTCCAGCCATTGCAGCGCCGCCGCGTGATCGCCGGCGGCCATCTCCACCTCGGCCCGCTCGACCAGGAAGTCGGCGGTGCGCTTCAGCGCGAGCGCGCGGTCGAGGTCCTTCCGGGCGGCGGCGACGTTCTTCATCCGTTTGTGGCACATGCCACGGAAGTAGTAGGCTTCCGGACTCCGCGGATCCTTCGCAACCGCCTCGTCGAAGGCGGCGAGCGCCCCGGGCAGGTCCTTCTTGTTGAGCAGAAGATTGCCCCGGCCCATGGGCGCCGCGGCCGTGGTTCGCGTCACCACACGCTGGATTCTGAGGTTGCGCAGAAACTTCCGGTGCTCCACGGACACCGTGCCGGGCACGGGCACCCGCAGCGCGATCGGATAGACGAGCCCGTCCTTGGCGGCGGCGCCGCGGTAGAGCACGAAGCCCTCCTCGGGCCGGCCGACGCCGAACCACGTGGTGTCGACCAGACCGAGCTGGAGCGCGTCGGCGGGGGTCGCGGCCGGATCGACGCGTTGCAACTCCGCGCGGATCGTCGCCATCACGGCGTCGGGCGCGGCCTCGATGCCCGCCGCGGGCAGGATCACGAGCAACTCGCCGGCGCGCGGGTCGTTCACCCGGATCACCTGCCCGCCGAACCGGGCGTCGAGCGCGGCCTCGCGGGTCCAGGGCAGCTGATTGTCGGGGATCGTGAATTTGCCGAGATCGGTCGCGCGGGCGGCGAGGCCGAGGCAAAGCAGGAGAAACCAGAGGATGGAGCGGCGCATGGGGCGGTGGTCTCGATCGTTGGGGTGCGGACAGGGCGGAGATCGACCGCGGGGAGCGGTCGTCGCGGCTGTCGCCGGGGCAGCAGGATGTTGAGTGCTTCACCGCGCAGGGCAAGCGGCCGCTCGGCCGAGCGACTTTGGCGCGACCGGCCGGTGCGTTTCGCGTTTGGTGTGGCCGCGGGATCGCGTACCGTGCCGCGCCCAAAACCGGAAACCAATGCGCTCCGCTCTCCCCCTCTCGTTCGCCATCCTTCTCTTCGCCCTCACCGCCTGCCGCGCCGACGTCGCCCGCCTCACGCCCGCCGAGGCCGCGGCCCGCGTCGCCGCCGGCACCGCCGTGCTGATCGACGTGCGCGAATCCGGCGAGTGGGCACAGACCGGAATCGTCGCCGGCGCGACCCCGCTCGCGTTGAGCGATCTGCGCGGCGAACGCCGCGACTGGAAGCCGTTCCTCGCCGCGAACAAGAACCGCGAGCTCATCCTCTACTGCCGCACCGGCAACCGTTCCGGCCAGGCCGCCCGCCTCCTCGCCGCCGAGGGCTACCGCACCGCCAACGCCGGCGGCCTGCGCGACTGGCTCGCCGCCGGGCAGAAGATCGCTCCCGTTCCGGTCTCCGTGCCCACCGGACAAAGGTGAGCGTGGATTTCACGCGCCCTCCAACCAGATCACTCGCCGTCGGAAACCGTCTGCCACCACACGGTGCCTGAATCAACAGAACGCCAGTCCAGCGCCGGTATCTTGATCGTGCCGATTCGGGCGCCCCGCCGCACCGCCGCCTCGCGATAGCTTCGGGCTCCCTCGCGAACGAGCACACCACGTAGAGGCGCCAGTTGCCCGCGATTGCAGGCGTGGTCGTAGTGGTAGTTCCGCCGCAGGCAACGTTCAACCCGTTCGCACCAGCGAGGCAAAGCTTCCTGCGCCACCGCAACTTGCCCGGCCTCGAACAGAAGAAGGTAGCCGGCAGCAGATCGCCCAGCCCACCCGGGATCCGGTACCAACATCGCGAAAATCGGAGTATTGTCGCCTCCAGCCAGCACTTCCGCGAACGCTTCCGCAACATGCCTCTCGTCGAGCTTCTCACCGACCATGTCGCTGACCGCATTGTCCTTGCCGAGAAACTCGAGACACGGCGTGGCATGGCAGAAGTCCACCACCTTCACGCGATCATGTAGGCGGTAGCGCCAGAGCCCGCCGCCGGTCGTCAGCACCACCGAGTACTCCTGCCCGAGCACCAGCTTCCACACCGGCACAGCGACTCCGTCTTCAAACCGGACGAATTCGAAATAATGCGAGGTCACTGCGCACGGTCGTTTTCGTCCGCAGCCCGTCGGGATGGACACGCAGCCCTCCGTCGCCAGCAGGCCTTTCGGTTGAATGGCCGCGCGGGGGAAGAGCCGACGCAACTCGCCCAGCCACGGCTCGGACCGCGGCCCGGCCCAACAGCTGATGATCTCCAATTTCGGCCATACCTGCGCGAGGCGTTCGGGGTTTCGGGCGAGATCGAGTGCCTCGAGTTCGTCGGCACGTCGTCGGTCACCACGGAACCGTTGCCCGATGGCCTCACGGGCTGTGGCGTCGGCTGCCGCGCCTCCGGGAAGCTCCCCGCATCGCAGCGCAGCGAGAACCTCCGGCAGATGTCGCGGCAGAGCGGCCAGCAGCACGGTGAGGAACGACGGGTGCCAGACCGAGACAAGGCGGAGGTTTCGCTCCGCGAGCAGAAAGAGCAGCGTGAGCTTGGTGAACGACTCTGGATCGGTGACGTTCCTGAGGTCGGCGGGGTTGGCGAGGATACCGCGGGCCACGAATCGTCCGAACACACCGAGGTAGTCCGCATCGTCCGAGAAGCCGATCGGCACGCGGTCCGTGGTCTGCGACGTCCCCGCAAGCGGCCGGGTATTCGGGCTCACCGCCCAATAGTGGCGGCCAAGCAGCAGGCGGGGATGAGCGAGGAGGAGCCATGCGATCCACGGTTGCACCGCTGCGGCGAACTCGCGGCGAAGTTGCGGCGTGACCGGAATCAGTTTCGGAGCTCCCGAGGAACCGCTGGTGGGTTCGAGCAGTTCGGGACGCTCGGCGGCCAGGGGGAAGGCGTGGCCCTCGCGCGCGAGCCGGATCGAGTCCGCGAAGGCCTCATACTCCGCAAACGGCACTCGGCTGGAGAACTCCTCCTGCGTCCGGATTGCAGCAAAGTCGTGCGCTTGTCCAAACGCGGTGCCGCGGTTGGCCTTTATCAGTCGTCGCAGCACCTGTTCTTGGGCGCGACGCGGATGCCGCAGCGCCCACTGGAAACGCAGCCAGCCCGGGAGCGAGGCGAGCAGCCAGAGCAGCTGGCAGGCGAAGGTCACGGCGTCTCTCAGCATACCCAGATCGGATGCGTGCTGCGGATCACGCGTCGCCCATAGCTGTTGAGGTTGTCGCGGCGGATCGGCGCGAGGCAGGCCAGTTCGTCGCCGCGGGCGTAGCCGGGGTTGCGCGCGAGGAAGAACGCCACGTGCCGGTCATCGAGCCGGCCGGGCGGAATCTGCGCCAGCGAGGGTGCCAGCCGGTCCGTCTCCGCGATGCGCACCAAGCCGCTGGTCGCGTCGTACGCAGGGCCGAATTTCCGCCGGGCCACGGCATCGATCAACCTTTGCGCGGCCTGGGGCGTGGCGTGATCCGATGACGGCCAGAAGCGTTCGAAGAACACCGGCAGGAACCGGTAGGTGCGGAATCCTTTCGAGATCAGGAACCAATAGAGCGACTCCTCGCCGTACTGCTCCATCAATCGCAGCATGAGGTGACCGAAGCAACCGGGCAGCAGCGGGGTGTTCGCATGCGCCCGTTCGACAATCGTGTCGCCGCTGAACAGGAACCGGGCGCCGCCAAGCTCTTCGACCGGGGACAGCAGCTTCTGCGTGGAGAATCCCGCCAACCGGCCGTCGGCGGCGAGCAGGAGGATCACCCAATCCTTTTCCTCGAGATCGGTGAAGAAGCGCATGCGCTCAACACCGTCGAAGTGCCGCTGGTGCAGCGCCAGCATCTCCTCGGCGGTCTGGGCCGGCAGCAACGAGCGCGCGACGATCTGGGCGGTGAGGCTCATGCTACAGCAGGGCGGTTTCGAGATGCGGAATCCGGTGCGGATCGAGCCCGGCGACAAAGGCGGCCCCGTCCTCCCAGCTAACTAGGTAGAGCCGGCTGGCGTAGGCGAACGTGGGGAAGCTCGCCAATGCCGCCCGCAGTGGATCGCGCTCATGTAAGCCGACGACGAAGCAGGTGTAGGGGCCGTCAATCCAGTCGGCGTGGACACGCTCGAGCAACGCGGCGAAGACGCCAACGTCGTCACCGCGCACGCAGGGCAGCGCGAGGTGGATGAATCGGAGCTCGTCGCCCGGAGGCGGCAGCGCAGGTCGGCCCAGCGCTGCGAGCCCGAGGTTGGCGAGCGGCCGCAGCAGGCGCAGCAGCGGATCGTAGCCTGTCACCACGGTTTGGCGATACGCCGACTGATCCCAAGCCGCGGCGGCACCGACGATCTTGCCGCCGCGGAGCGCGACGCGGAAGTCCGCCGGCCGGAGGCCCCGCCAGAGCGACGTGTCGAAGTCGTCGGCTTCGACTACAGGGAAGAACTGGCGCCGAGGCCCTTCCGATCGCAGAAAATCGAGGAGCAGCGGCCACGCGATCTCGGCGCCCGTGCGAATCTCGACGCCACCGGCGGGCGCCGCCGGCTTGCGTCGGCGGGAGAGGAACACCGCACTGGTGATGAACCGCCCCTGATCGACGTATGCCGGCAGTCGGGCGCGAGCACTGGTGAGCGCAACCTCGGCGGTCTCGTTGCCCTCGATGATCGTTGTCAGGTACGCGGGCGTTCGGCGGTCGGCCTCGTGCAGCTGCCGTAGGAAGCGGAAGCCCTGCGCCAACCCGAGAGCACGGCGCACCCGCGGGAGCGAGCGCAGACCGGAGAGGTAGCCCATTTCGGTCGGGCTGCCGTTCACGTAGAGTCGCCGCACGCTGCGAACACCGCAGCCGGCGACCGCCCCGGTGGCATCGGTTGCGACGAGGGTTTGACTCACGTCGCCGAGCACGGCGTGGGCGGCGGTCCAGCTCGGTTCCGAAGCGAACGCCAGGCGGATCCGTCCCGGCATCGGCTGGGCGCGCTGGAGGCGGCGCAACGCCGCGTCGTGCTCCGCGGTGGCGAGCGTGAACCTCACGACGCCCCCTCCGTGAGGCCGAAGGGCAGACCCTGCCGGCGCACAACCTCGCGTTGGTGCAGGAGATTCTGGGCGAGGAACACGAGCGCCTTGTACGGCGTGCGGCAGTTGGCACGGAAGTCGGTCGCGCGGCGCGCGAGTGACGCCAACGCGTAGAAGCGCCGACGGTGTTCTTCGCAGAGGTCGGCCAGCTGCCGCGGCGACAGTTGCGCCGGTTGGAAAACCACTTCGCCGAAACGCCCCTCGGGTTCGAGCCACCAGTGCGGGGAAAGCAGTCGCCCCTCCGCCGCCATCCGCTCGTACAGCGGCGTGCCGGGAAACGGCACGAGGTGGTTGAAGGCCGTGAAGAAGAAACGTTGTTCGAGGGCGAACTCGTACACTCGGCGAAACGTCTCGGGCGTGTCGTGGTCGTAGCCGAAAACAAATGTCGCGTAGATCGCCAGCCCGTGGTCGCGGAAGGCGCGAATGGCGTGCGGGTAGTCGCGGGCGCCGAGGTTCACCGTCTTGCCCATCGCGGTGAGCGTGGGCGCGTCGAGCGATTCGAAGCCGATGAGCACGCCTTCGCAACCGGAGCGCCGCATGAGCGCGAGCAGCTCGCGGTCGGCGGCGATGTGCAGGCTCACCTGCCCGATCCACGAGCGGCGCAGCGGAATCAAAGCCTCGCACAACTGCCGCAGGCGCACCGGATCGGAGCCGACGTTGTCGTCCACGAAGAATACCGGCTTGCGCAGCCGACGGACCTCCTCGACGACCTCGGCCACCGGGCGCTCGCGGCAGCTGTGCCGGAACATCGCGCTGATTGAACAGAACTCGCAACGAAACCGGCAGCCGCGCGAGGTCTCGACGAGCGACACCATCCCGTAACGTCGTTGACCGAAGATCGAACGATCCGGACGCAGCCCGTCCAGCGATGGCCGGGCCGCCTCGTAGCGCGCGCGAAGTTTCCCTTGGGCCGCATCAGCCAGCACTTCGGACCACACCGGCTCCGCCTCGCCGACGACCACGGCATCGGCGTGACGAGCCGCTTCCTTCGGCAGGAGCGTCGGATGGAAACCGCCGAGCACCACGGGCACGCCGCGCGAGCGGTAGCGCGCGGCGATCTGGTAGGCTCGGCGCGCGGTGTAAGTCTCGACGGTGAGGCACACCAGATCGGTCGACGCCTCGTAGTCGATCGCCTCGAGCCGGTCGTCGAAGAACGTGCGGCGCACCTCCCGCGGGGTGAGACCGGCGAGCGCGGCGATGCCCAGCGGCTCCATGCGCCAGGAAGTCGGATACGGGGAACCGTCGGCCTTCCGACCGACACTGGGCTGGATCAGGGTGAGGTGCGTGGCGGAACGGGTTCGGGGTTGGGGGTGCGAAGCCCGAAGTGCCGGCACACCGGCGCGGTACCGGTGGCAAGCAGTACATGATCGGCACAGCGGGCGAGCCGCCGCTCATCGAGGAAATCGGGCGAACAAAACGAGCTGAAGCCGAGTAGCATCAACCGGCGGTTGACGCGCCCGGGCAGGAGTCCGAGCAAGGCCGCGAACGACTCGTACCCATGGCCCGGGTGCGGGCTGCGCAGCAACGCTCCTGCCGCGTACAGCCGCGTGCGCCAGCTGTCGCGGTAGCCGGTCAAGGCCTGAACCAAACGGGCGATGTCCAGCGCGCTCTCGGCCGGCACCAGTTCCTCGCCGCGGCGAAGCGCGAAGAGCAACGCCCCGCAATCGGGGTGGATCGCGAGCCCACCTGCCGGAATCCGCGGCACCACGTGGAGATGCCGGGCCGTCGCGCCTGTGACCACACCGGCGCGCAAGACCTCCCCGATCATCGCCTCGCGCGACACACCGGCCAGCCCCTCCGGATACCGCCCGGCCTGCACCATTGCCTGAAACAGCACGAGCGACGGCAGCACCGGTTGGCTTGCCGCCCAGCGCACGATGGCGCCGAGCTCGGGCAGGTTCAGCCGGGTCACCGTAACGGTCAGCGAATACGGCAGCCGCGCCGCGGCCAGATGCCGGACCGCGCGCTGCTTCAGCTCCACCTCGGCATGCCCGCGCAGGCGGCGCAGCGTTTCGGTAACCAAGGTGTCGAACTGGAGGTTCACGTGCGCGAGCCCGGCCGCCTTCAGCCGCTGCGCCAGCGCCGGCTCGTCGGCCAACCGCTGGCCGTTGGTCCCCAACGACACCGTGATGCCGAGGCCGTGCAGGCCGGAGACGATCGCCTCGAGTTCAGGGTGCACCGTCGGTTCGCCGCCGAGCAGAATCAGACGTCGCAGCCCGCGACTTTTCGCGTCTTGCGCCCGGCGGAGGCACTCGGCGACGGGCAGGTGTGCGCCACCCTCGTCCGGCCCCGAAGCGGCATAACAGACCGGGCACCGCCAGTTGCACGCCTCCGTGATGTACAACTGCGCCCGCGGCAACGGATCGTCCGGCGTGCGGCAGCGTTCTTCTGTTTCGCAATCAAGCGCGCGCAACTGGAGGAACAGATCCGCATCGTCGGTGAGCTCGACCGGCGGCGTTCCCGCCGGGCAGTCGCTCACACCCAAGATGCGGTCGCCCTCGCGCACCAACCGCGCCGCATGCACCGACCGGCAGCGCGGGCAGTGGACCGAAGTTGTCCCGAGCTCCATCACAAGTGAAGCGTTTGCGCGTGATCGGCGAGACAGACGGGCACAACCCGGCCGTCGCGCACGGTGGAGTTCGGGCAGAAGTCGCAGCAGTTGACCGTGCCCTCCGACGTGATGCGCGGCGCGTTTTCGAAGACAAGGCGCTTCAGTCGCAGCGGACCGCCGCGGGCTCGCCAGAGGAAACGGACGGCGGTGGCGAAGCGGCCGGAGCCAAGCGCATTGACGCCAATCTGCACAAGGTGCGCGAACAAGCGGTCCGGGGTGAAGTACAGATAACGCCCGGCGAGCAACCGACTAAACTTCACGAGTTGGCGGTCGAGCCGGCCGGAGTGCATGCGGAGGAAGTCTTCTTCGCGCCGGTGGGCGACCGGGATCGTGTAGGTGATGCAGGGCAGCTCGCCGTCGCTCGTCGGCTTCGTCGCCGGGATGAAAGCGTACGGCTCGAGACCGAAACGGCGCCGCATCTCGCGCATGACCATCCCGTTGGTCGTACCGGCGGTCGGCTCGTCGGCCGCGTCGCCGGACTGCACCTGCGTCACCAGCGCCCGGATGCCGACGGCGTGCGTGGCAAACAGGAAGTTGATGTGCGGATGCCGGAGAAACAGGCCGACGAGGTCCGGCAGGTGGGCGAGCGAATCCGGGTAGAGGGTCGTGCAGAGGCCGACGGCGATCCCATGCGCGTGGACCCGCGCGGCGATGGTTTCGCGCAGGCGATTCACCGCGCCGATGTCCGCAGGATCGGAGAGATCCGGGCGGATCTGCCCCTCGTCGACGTGGATCATCACGATGTCGAGGCGGGCCCGTTTGAGCTCGGCCAGCAGCTCGGCGGTGAGCACGAGCCCGTTGGTCACGAGGGAAACCCGATGGCCGCGGCGCTTCACGGCGCGCACGATCGCGACCAGTTCGGGGTGCATGGTTGGTTCGCCGCCTGCGAGCGACACGGTGTGGACGCGTTGGTGACGCTCGATGACCGCGACATCCTCGAGGATCGCGGCGAGCGGGCGAAATCCGGCCGTCTTCTGCCGGTAGCATGCGCGACAAGCGAGGTTGCAGTCGCGGGTGAGTTCGATCACCGCGTGCGGCACGGAGTCGCGCGTCCAGGGCAGGGCAAACATGGGGCGGGGGGGCTGGCTCGCGGTTCAGACGGAGTGATCCGTCGCGTCGGCGCGCATCTCGCGGTAGAGGCGGAAGCGCAGCCAGGCGAGGGCGAAGCCGAACACGGCCACGAGTCCGATCGTCTGCCAGCTACGCGCCGGCGTGACGCCGAAGGTCCGCTCCACCTCATCGAGACTGAGCAACCGCTGGAGGATCCGCAGCGCGAACAGCACCACGCCGATGCTGATCAACGCCCGATTCTTCACCGGATTCCAGGCCGCCACCCCCATCATGACCCCGAAGACCATCGCATAAACGGCGAACGGTTTCGCGAGGTAAAGGAACTCCGGCGACGCCGACACCTTGAGCCCCGCCAGTTTCTCCGCCACGAGCGGAATCTGCTCGGGCGCTGCGACCACCAGCAGTCCGCAGGCGATATGGTAAAGACAGATGACCCAGAGCAGCGCCCGCAGGGCGAGATGGCGACGAATTTCCATGGTGTGTTCCTTCGTTGATCGTTGGATTCAGACGAGACTGAGAGACAAGTGTCGGACCAGCCATGCGCCGAGGATCACCGCCCCTGCGGCGATGATGCCCGTGCTGAGCAGATTGCGATGCGCGGGGATCCGGCCGACCTCGGCCAGTTCGGCGCGCCAGACCAGACGAAAAACGATCCGCAGCACCAGCAGCAACCAGAGCGCGGCGACCACGCCCCAGTAACGCACCGGGTCCGCCGCTGCGAACAGACCGGCCACACCCGCGCAGAGCGCGAGCGCGCCCCACGGTTTCATCACCAGCACGAGCTGGCGGCGTTCGGCGGGGTTGCAGGCGTAGAGCGCCGCGTAGAACCGGAACGCGAACTGCGGAAAAGCGAACGACACGATGCCGGTCAGCACATGGTAGCCCGACAGCACCGCTAGGTAGATCCGGCAGAGCGTGGTCATGCGGAGACCTCCGCGAGCGACTGCGCCGGTTCATGCCGGTTCCAAGCTGCAACGACCTCGTTCGTGCAAGGAAAGCGGTCCTCGTCGCGCTTCAGGCGGTGGCCGTAGAGGCGGTAGGCGAGATTGCCCACGGCGGAGATGCGGGTGTTGCGATGGAGGCGTACGCGTTTCGCGGCGATCCCGAGCTTGAAGCTCTCCCGCCACGCCCAGATGAACCCGCGGTCGAGCTCGGCCGGCGACATGTGTCGCGGCCGGATGACGACGTGCTGGGTGTCGTAGTAGCGCCAGTCCTCGTGGAGGATGCGCCCCTCGGCCTTGAGACGGCGGTAGGATTCGGTGCCGGGAAACGGCGTGTAGAGGGCGAAGCGCGGGATATCGATCCGCAGTTCGTCGATCGCCGCCACGGTCTGGGCGAACACATCGGGCGTGTCGTCGTCGAGACCGAAGATGAAGCAGCCCTGGACCACGATGTGCCGGTCGTGCAGCGCCTCGACCACGTCGCGATAGTGGTCGGGCGCGTTGAACCGTTTCCGCATGCCGCGCAGCGCCATCGGGCTGACCGACTCGAAACCGATCAGCAGGTAGCTGCAGCCGGAGGCAGCCATCAGATCGAGCAACTCGGCGTCGCGGGCGATCTTCGTGGAGACGAGACCGCCCCATTGTTTGCGCAGCGGGCGGAGCGCGGCGAAGAGCTCCTTGGCGTAGCCGATGTCGTCCGTGAGGTTGAGATCGTGGAAAGCGAACGTGCGCCCGGGCAGCGCGCGCACCTCCGCCACCACCTCGCCGACCGGCCGCGTGTTCCAGCCCATGGGGACAGCCGGCGCCACGCAGAAGTCACAGGCCTGCCGGCAGCCGCGGGTGGCGTTCACGGTGCGTGGCATCATATAGCCGAACCGCTTCTGGAGATCGCGGCGCGGGTGTGGCAGGCCAACGACCGCCGCCGGCCCGATGTGGCGGTACTCCGGCTTCAACGCCCCCGCGCACCAATCGCGCAGCAACTGCGGCCAGGTACGCTCGGCAAAACCGATCACGATCGAGTGGGCGTGCGGTCGCGCCTCCTCGGGCAGGAGCGATACATGGACTCCGCCCAACACGACGGTCGCGCCCCGCCGCCGGAAATGCTCCGCCAATTCGTAACCGCGCAGTGCCATGCCCGTGATCAGACTGATCGAGACCAAGTCAAAGTCGTCATCCAGCGGGATCGGGGAGACGCTGCCATCCACATACGTGACCTCGAGCCCGAGCTCCGGCGGGACCAGCGCCGCCAGCAACGTCCCGGTGAGCGGCGCCTCGCGAAACGAAGTGCGGATCGGCCCGAGTTTGAGAAGATGGGGCTGCCCGCCCGGTAGAAGAATGAGAAGGCGTTTGGAGCGGGGCATGGCGCGGGCTTACTGTGTCCAAACGACAGTGCCGCGGCCCCTGCCGGGCAAGAGACAAACCACAGCCGCAGCCCCGGCCGCCCGATCACGCCGGCTTCGCCATCGCGCCCAGCAATTCGCGGAACTTTGCCGCGGCGGGGCTCTCGCTGCGGCCGCGCAGTCGCTGGCGCCGCAACGGCCGGCGGATCGCGAGATCCTTCAACTCCACGATGCCGAGCGCGCCGCTCGTCAGCTCCTGCTCGACGATGAGCCGCGAGACGATCGCCAGCCCCATGCCGCTCAACACCGCGCCCTTGACCGCCTCCGGACTGGCGAGGGAGAGCAGCGGCTCGACCTTCAGCTTCTTGCGTGCAAGCGCCTGCTCGATCGCCGCCCGCGTGCCCGAACCGGGCTCGCGCAGGATCAGCGGCTCCCGGCAGAATTCGCGCGCGGTCACGGCGTCGCGTTTCAGAAACGGATGCTTGGCCGGGGCGATCGCCACCAGCTCGTCCTCGAAAAACACCTCCGACTCCAGCTCGGGCGCCGCGTGCACGCCCTCCGTCAGGCCGAGCTCGAGCGTGCCGTCGAGCAGGCCCGCCTGGACCTGCCGCGTGTTCGCCGTCTGCACCCGGAGCTCGATCTCCGGATACCGCCGGTGGAACTCCGCCAGCACGCGCGGCAACAGGTAGCCGGCGATCGTGAGGCTGGCGCCGAGGTTGAGCCGGCCGCGTTTGAGTCCGCGGTACTCCTCGATCGCCTGCTCCGCGTCGGCCTCGAGCGCCCGCCAGCGCCGCGCGTAGTCGGCGAGGATCTCGCCCGCCTCGGTGAGCCGGCAGCCGCGCGGCAGGCGCTCCAGCAGCTGCACGCCCAGCGCGCTCTCCAGCTCCGCGATCTGTTTGGAGACGGCCGGCTGGCTCACGCGCACCGCCGCCGCGCCGGCGCTGATGCCGCCGGCCTGCGCCACCGCATGGAAGAGGGCGAGATGGTTCCGGTTCATGCCATAACCATCCGGCCTGCTTCCCATAGAAACAATGCCTTTGTGGCATAGGCCGGTTTCCGGCATGATCGACGGCACCCGACCACGGGACCTGGCTCTTGAAAACACCACCCACACCCACCACCGCCGCGCACCCACCGCAGGGCCGCAGTGTCGCCCCCACTCCCGCCCAGCGCCTCGCCCGCTGGCTGCTGCCGCTCGGCGCGGCGGCTTCGCTGCTGCCGTGGACGCCTCCCTGGGCCGCGCTGCTCGCCGGCACCGCCATCGCCATCTCGCTGGGCAACCCGTTCGCCAAGCTCACGGCCAAGCTCGCGAAGCCGCTGCTGCAACTGGCCGTCGTCGGGCTCGGCGCCGGAGTGAACTTGGCGATCGTCGGCCGCGTCGGCCTGCAGGGGATCGGCTACACCTGCGCCGGACTGCTCGCGACCTTCGTCCTCGGCGCGCTGCTCGCCCGCTGGCTGCACCTTGCGCCCCGGTTGGCGGCGCTGATCTCGGCCGGCACAAGCATCTGCGGCGGCAGCGCCATCGCGGCCGTCGCGCCGGCCATCGGCGCCACCGCCGCCGAGACCTCCGCCTCGCTCGCCACCGTGTTTCTGCTCAACGGTGTGGCACTCCTGATCTTCCCGCCGCTGGGCACGCTGGCCGGACTCGACCCGCACGCCTTCGGGCTCTGGTGCGCGCTCGCGATCCACGATACCAGCTCCGTCACCGGCGCGGCGCTGACCCACGGCGCCGAGGCGCTCGCCACCGCCACGACCGTGAAGCTCGCCCGAGCCCTCTGGGTCGTGCCCGTCGCGCTCGCCGCCGGCTGGTGGTTCGCGCGGCGCAACGACGGCACCGGCACCACCGCCCGCCGCGGCGTGAAACCGCCGTTGTTCATCGCCGGTTTCGTGGCGCTCTCGGCACTGTTCACCTTCGTGCCCGCGCTCGGTCCGGCCGCGCCGTGGATCGTCCGCGCCGCCCGCGCGGCGCTCACCCTCACCCTCTTCCTCATCGGCGCCGGGCTCGACCGCGCCTCGGTGCGCGCGGTGGGCGCGCGGCCGTTCGTGCAGGGCGTGATCCTCTGGGTGCTCGTCGGCTCGGGCACCCTCGCCGCGCTCAAACTCGGCTGGATCCGGTGACCGCCCGCGCGCCCCGATTGTGCGTTCAGGTGCCGGCGCCACTCCCGGGCTGTAGCGGGAGTGGGCGTCGCATGGGCATCGTCCGCCCGCCAGGCCGGCTGGCGCCGCACCCGTAGTTCGGCGGCCCCGGGCAGGCCGGCCCCTTTCTCGAAATCCGAGGGCGGCCCAGGACTCCCGCCTTGCGCGCCCTCGGCCAGCCCCTCAACCATCCCGCCGGCTCCATGATTTCGACCATCCTCTCCATCCTCGGCGGCCTCGGTCTGTTTCTTTTCGGCATGAAGATCATGTCCGAGGCGCTCCAAAAACTGGCGGGCGAACGCCTGCGCTCGGTGATGCGCACGGTGGCGGGCAACCGCTTCATGGGGGTGGGCACCGGCTTCTTCGTCACCTGCCTGGTGCAGTCCTCCTCGGCGACGACCGTGATGATCGTCAGCTTCGTCAACGCCAGCCTGCTGACGTTGATCGAGGCCACGGGGCTGATCATGGGCGCCAACATCGGCACGACCACGACGTTCTGGCTGGTGTCGTTCTTCGGCTTCAAGTTCAGCATCAGCTCGATCGTATTGCCGATCATGGGACTGGCGCTGCCCGCCCTCTTCGCCCGCAAGGAGAAGCTGCGCAACCTCGGCGAGTTCTGCATGGGCTTCGGCCTGCTCTTCCTCGGCCTGATGTTCCTCAAGGACTCGGTGCCCGACATCAACAACCACCCGGAGGTGCTCCAGTTCATCACACGGTTCACGGGCCACGGACTCGGCTCGGCCCTGATGTTCTTCCTCTTCGGCACGATCCTCACCATCGTGGTCCAATCGTCGTCGGTGGCGGGAGCGATCACCCTCACCATGGCCTACAAGGGCTGGATCGACTACCCTTCGGCCTGCGCGATCATCCTGGGCGAGAACGTCGGCACCACGATCACCGCGAATCTGGCCGCGCTGGGGAGCAACCTCGAGGCCAAGCGCGCCGCCCGCGTTCACCTCCTGTTCAACCTGATCGGTGTGCTGTGGTGCCTGGTCGTCTTCGCCCCCTTCGTCCGCTTCATCGACTGGGTCATCCCCGGCGATCCGCTCGCCCCCGAGCAGATCCCGCTGCACATGGCCGGCTTCCACACGATCTTCAACGTGGCGAACACCGCCCTGCTCATCGGTTTCGCCGGTCAGCTCGCGCGGTTGGCCAGTTACGCCGTGCGCTCCGCCCCGGGGACAACCAAGGAGCACATCGAACTCGACTCGCCCCTGCTCCCCCACACCGGCGAGCTCAACCTGGCCGAAGCCGAACGCGACCTCCAGCGCATGGGCGACATCACGCGCCAGCTGGTGGTCGGGTTCACCGAGCTGTTCGAGCAGGCGCCCGCCGATCTCGAGGCGCGTGTCGCCGAGCTCAGGAGCCTCGAGAAGGAGAGCGACCGCCGCGCGGTCGAGACGACCCAGTACCTGCTGCGTTGCGCGGCCGACGGCATCGGCGCCGACAGCATGAACCGCGTCACCGCGATGATCCGCGTCGTGGCCGAGTTCGAGGACATGTGCGACCGCGGCTACCGCTTGGTGATCCTCGCCGAGCGTAAGCACCGCAAGCAACGGCAGCTGCCGGCCGAGGTGAACGAGCAGATCCAGGCCTTCTCCCGGACCCTGCTCGAATTCATGGACTTCGCCTCCGCCCATCTCACGCGCGGCGTGGCGGCGGCCGAGATGGAGAAGGCCTACCAGCTGGAGAACACCATCGACGCCCTCCGCAAGAACCTGCGCAAGGACTCCGTGCGCCGCATGCAGGGCAACAGCGAGGCGATCAAGTCCGAGATGCTCTACATCGACATCCTCAACAACATCGAGGCGATCGGCGACCACTCGCTCAACATCCTCCAGTCCCTGCGCCACGCCGCGTGAGCGGGCCGGCGCAGGCAAGGTCCCGAATGTTTCAGGACGTTGCCGGGGCGCCCGCCCCGGGCCACTGGTGCTCCTGCTTCGCGAAACACTCCGGGCAGATCCCGTGCGAGGCGTGCGTGCCCGTGACGTCGCGGATGTAGTCCTCGACCCCGACCCAGTCGCCCTTCTCGTCGCGGACCCGCTTGCAGTAGCTGCAGATCGGATAGATCCGGCTGAGATCCTCGAGCAGGTGCTCGTGCCGGAGGAGCTGCTGCTTGTCGAAGATGACCCGGAGCGACAACTCGATCATCCGCTGGATCATCCCGAGCACCTTGATGTGCAGTTCGTTGTGGCGGTTGGCCTTGTTGTCGAGGAAACACACCGTGCCGAACTCGCCGCCGTCGGGCCGCCGGATGGGCATGCCGACATAGGAGACCATGTGCAGCCCGGTGACCGCGCCGTTATCCTTCCATTCGGGATCCGCGACCGCATCCGGGATCTGGTTGAGGCCGCGGCTGCGCAGCGTGCGCTCGCAGTACCAACCGGAGTCCGGATACTGGGAGACATAGCCCGCGGGGTACGGATTCCCCTCGGTCTTGCTCGTGAGGAGGATCTCGATCTGGTCGCGATCGACGCGCGTGATCAGCCCGGCCGGCACCTCGAAGATCTCGGCGGCGGTGTCGATGAGCCGTTGCCACTCGTCCAAGGTCTCCTGGGCGAGCAGCTCCTTCGTGAAGGGATTGATTCGTGGATCACGCATGGTGTTTGTGCCCCTCCACTGGATATGGCGTTCGGCGCCGGGGGTCAACCGCGGCGATCACTTCGCTGCGGGGCCCCGGCCCGGGTGCTCGCAACGCCCGGCCGGGGCCGCCGCCACGGGATACTCCGCCCCGCCGGATTTCGCGCATGGCCTTCCGCCCCGGAACGCGGCACAAACACCGCCATGCCCTCCTTCTCCCGCCGCGACTTCCTGCGCACCGGCCTGGCCGGCGGCGCCGTGCTCTTCACTTCCGGCCTGCCGGCACCGGCCGCAACCGCGACCGCCCGCATCGAGCCGGGCCGCGCGCGCAACGTGATCTTCCTCGTCAGCGACGGCATGAGCCTGGGCACGCTCACCATGGCCGAGCGCCACCTCCGCCGGCAGGAGGGCCGCGGCACGCACTGGCTCGGCCTCTACGACCGGCCCGACCTGCGGCGCGCCCTCATGGATACCTGCTCGGCCAACTCGCCGGTGACCGACTCCGCCGCGGCCTCCTCGGCCTGGGGCTGCGGTCACAAGGTCAAGAACGGCGCCATCAACTACGCCCCCGACGGCCGCCCGCGCCCGCCGATCCTGCGCCTGGCCCGCGCCGCCGGCAAGGGCACCGGGCTGGTCACCACCGCCACGATCACCCACGCCACCCCGGCCGGTTTCGCCGCGCAGGTCGAAGCGCGCGCGGACGAGGGCATCATCGCCGAACAATACCTCGAGGTCGGCATCGATGTGCTGCTGGGCGGCGGCGCCAAGTTCTTCGATCCCGCCCTGCGGGCCGATCGCCGCGATCTCTTCGGCGAGTACGCCCGCGCCGGCTACGCCGTCGTGCGCGACGCCGCCGGCCTGCGCGCCGCGCCCGCCGGCCGCCTGCTCGGCACCTTCGATCCCGAGCATCTCCCCTTCAGCCTCGACCACCGCGCCGACCCGGCGCTCGTGGCCCGGGTGCCGACGCTGGCCGCGATGGCGCGGGTCGCGCTGGCGCGCCTCGCGGCCAACCCGCGCGGCTTCGTGCTGCAGATCGAAGGCGCCCGCATCGACCACGCCGCCCACTCCAACGACATCGGCGGCCTGCTCTTCGATCAGCTCGCCTTCGACGACGCCGTGGGCGCCGCGCTCGAGTTCGCCGCGGGGCGCGACGACACGCTCGTCATCGTCACCAGCGATCACGGCAACTCCAACCCCGGGCTCAACGGCGCCGGCGGCAGCTTCACCAGCCGCGGCGGCAGCTACGGCGACACCCAAGACTGCTTCGACCGCGTCGCGCGTTTCCGCCAGACCAACGTGTGGGCGCTCGCCGGTCTCGGGCCCGACAGCACCGCGGCGCAGATCCGCGAGCGTGTGCACGCCGCCACGGCGTTGGATTTCGAGGACGACGAAATCGAGATGCTCCGGCACGCCCTGCGCAAGGAGCACCGCGAGGGCTATCGCGTGCGCAACGCCCCGCTGGTCGCCTACGGCCAGATCCTCGCCAACTACACCTCCGTCGGCTGGACCGGCACGCAGCACACCACCGACTACACCGAGCTCGCCGCCTTCGGGCCCGGCAGCGAGGAGATCGGTGGCCTCATCCAGAACAACGCCCTCTTCGGCGTGATGACCCGCGCCCTCGGCTTGGCCGTGCCGGCCTGACGCGGAGGGCGGTCGAGCGTCGAAAGTCGAGCGCCGCTCGCCCCGCGAACTATCGAGGGGAACACATCGCCGGTATTCGCGCCCTATTTCCGAATACGACAGAAGCCCAGGACCCGGCGGGGCCGGGGGATGGCGGGAAGAAACTCCCCGGCAGCTCCCTCCTCCGCGGCGAGCCTAGACCACGGATTGCACGGATCATCACGGATTGGCTCCGGTCATCCGTGCCCATCTGCGAAATCCGTGGTCCCTTCCGATGAATCGAGTCCCTTGAGAGGTAACGATGGAAACAAAGGCACTGCGGCCCCAAGGATATGAGTGCGCACAGACCCGGCGGATTTCTGTTCACCTGCCAGGTGAAGGCCGAGACCCCGGATTGTGTTCTCCAACCCATTCACACCTCGTTCCCTTCTGTCGGGACCAACTGCGTTTTTCAGATTGAACTATCAACGCCCCGCGAATGGAGCGGGTCCCACAGGCAAGCTTGACGCTTGTGCGGCGGGATTCAGCGCGGCATGAGCGCCGCGGAGAACCCGCTCGGTCGTGGGCCAGTCGATGCAACCGTCGGTGATCGAGACGCCATAACGCAGTTCGCTCTTCGGCCGCGGGAAAGGCTGGCTGCCCGCGGACAAATTGCTCTCGATCATCACGCCTTTGATGGCGGCCCCGGCGGCGATCTGCGCGAGCACATCGTGCACAACCCCGGGCTGGCGTTCGGGCTGTTTGCCGGAGTTGTCATGGCTGCAGTCGACGACGATCGCGGGGGGCAACCCCGCGTTCACGAGCAGGCCGGCCGCGTTGGCGACGGCGGCGGCGAAGTAGTTGGGGCCCGCGGCGCCGCCGCGCAGGACGATGTGGCAGGCCCGATTGCCGCTGGTGCGCACGGCGGCGGCGAGGCCGTCGGTGGTGATGCCCAGAAAGGTCTGGGGTTGGCGCGCCGCCTTGATGGCATTGATGGCTGCCTGGATGGAACCGTCGGTGTTGTTCTTGAAGCCGACGGGCATCGAAAGACCCGAGGCCAGTTGTCGGTGCGTTTGGGATTCAGTGGTTCGTGCGCCGATCGCCCCCCAGCAGACGAGGTCGGCGATGTACTGGGGCGTGATCGGATCGAGAAACTCGGTCGCGGTGGGCAGCCCGAGATCGAGCATCTCCCCGAGAAACTGCCGGGCGAGGCGGAGCCCCTGCTGGATGTCGCTGCTGCCATCGAGCCGGGGATCGAGAATCAGCCCCTTCCACCCGACGCTGGACCGGGGCTTCTCGAAATAGACCCGCATGGCGACAACCAGTCGGTCGCCGAGCTCGTGGGCGAGCGGGGCGAGCCGGCGTCCGTATTCACGACCGGCTTCGAGGTCGTGGATCGAACAGGGACCGACAACCATGAGCAGGCGCGGGTCCTCGCCGAAGAGGACACGATGAATGGCCTCGCGCGAACGAACGATGCAGGAGTCCTGCTTCTCGGTTTTGGGAAGAGCGCCGATCAACTCCGCCGGGGAAGGGAGCGGAAGCGCTTCGATGACATTGAGGTCGGAAGTCCGTTGCACGATGGGAATGAGGCGATTGAAGACGGTGCGGGCGGGCGGCGACGCGGGCCCATCGGGAAGGGGCCGCGGCCCGCCACAGAGGGAAGGCCGGCCCCTCACTCGAACTCCAGCCGGGAGCCGGCGGAGCACGGGAAGCAATGTCCCGGAAACTCGCGCCAAAACAGCGTGGTCGCGTAGAAGCCGGTGCAGTGGTTGGGCCCGAAGCGCTGCACGCCGAGGCGGCGCAGGGCGGCGAAGGTCTCGGTGAGGCGGCGTTCGTCGGCGTTGAGCAGGTGCATGCCGCCCACGACCGTGTGCAGCGGCGCGCCGTGCGTGAGCGTGCGGATGTGCTCGAGCGTATTGATCACACCGGCATGCGCGCAGCCGAGCACGACCATCGTGCCCTCCTTGCCGGCGAAAAAGACCGTCTGGTCATCGAGGATCGGGTCCGGCCGCGTGAGCTGTTCGTCGAGGAAGAACGGCCCGCCCACGTCCTCGAAGTCGTTCGTGCGCGGGATCTCGCCGGTCGCCCACACGCCGGGCGCGATCTCCTGCGGCTCGCGCGACACGACCACGCGTCGCCCGGCCGTCCGGAACGCCTCTGTCTCCATGAAATCGGTGCTGATGCGGCGACCGCGGGGCTTGCCGTCGGAACCGGTGAACTTCGGCTCGGTGGCGCGCGGGTGCAGATGGAGCGTGGCCCGCGGCGCGGCGGCGAGTGCCGCGGGCAACCCGCCGACGTGATCGTAGTGGCCGTGGCTGAGTGCGATGGCGTCGGCCGTGGCGAGGTCGGCGCCGAGCCGGCGGGCGTTGGATTCGAGCACGAGGCCCTGGCCGGTATCGAAGAGCACGCGGTGGGTGCCGGTGTCGATCCACCACGCGAGCCCGTGCTCGCCCAGCACGCCCAGGCCACGGGCGGTGTTTTCGGCCAGGATGGTGATAGTGGTCATGGGAAGAGCGCGGAGATTCAGGATGAGCCGATGATGGCGCCGGCGGCAAGGACCAGGGCGCCGCCGACGATGACCTGCATCACCGAGCGGAAGAACGGCGTCTCCATGTAGCGGGTGCGGACCCAGGCGATCGCCACCAGCTCGATCGCCACGACGATGCCGGCCAGGATCGTGGCGACCCAGAAGGCGTTGGCCCAACTGTCGGGCACGAGGTACGGGATCGTGTGCCCGAGCCCGCCCACGGCCGTCATCAACCCGCAGACGACGCCGCGCAGCCACGGCGAGCCGCGGCCGGAGATGATGCCGTCGTCGGACATGGCCTCGGAGATGCCCATGCTGATGCCGGCGCCGAGCGAGGCGGCGAGGCCGACAAGGAAGGTGTCCTTGTTGCTATGGGTGGCGAAGGCGGCGGCAAAGAGCGGGGCGAGCGTGGAGACCGAGCCGTCGATCAGCCCCGTGAGTCCAGGCTGCACATACTGAAGGACGAAGAGCCGATGCTGCGCCATCTTCTCCTCATCGCGTTCCTTCGCCCCGAGCTGCTTCTCTTCGATCCGGGCCGCCATCTTCTCATGCCCCCGCTCGGCCTCGGCCAGATGGGTGAAGAGCTGCCGGACGCCGAGGTCGGTGGCCTGCGCGGCGGCGCGTTCGTAGAAGCGCGTCGTCTCCAACTCCATGACCGCCACCTCCTGCCGCATGCGCTCCAGCGGCAGATGCTTGGTGAGCCAGACCGGTTTGCGCTTCAGGAAACCGCGCACGTCCTCGCGCCGGATCGCCGGCAGCGTCTCGCCGAACCGCTCCCGGTAGAGCGCGTAGAGGCTGTCGCGATGGCCGCGTTCCTCGGCCGCCATCGCCGCGAAGAGTTGCGTGGACGCGGGGAAATTCTCGCGGCATTGGTCCGCGAACGTGTCGTAGATGCGGGAGTCCTCCTCCTCGCTGGTGATGGCGAGCGCGAGGATTTCGCGCTCCGTGAGTTCGTTGAGGGTGGGCATGGTGGGGAAAAACGGTTGAAGCGGACGGGGGCCGCGTTGCGAAACAGCGGGAACGAACTGGAGCGGGCCGCGCCGTCAGTCGGAGTCCGGCCTTGGTCCGGGGTAGCGCAGTTCGGAGCGCACGAAGAAGCGTTCGCCGCCGCGCTCAATGACGCGGATGGTTCCGTGGACGAGCAACTGGGCCACGTGGGCCTCGATCCGCGCGTGCGACCAACTGGGGAGCAGTCGCTCGACGTCCGCCATCCGCAGCGGATGGCGCAGGGCGACCGAGGCGATGAGCGGCTCCCCGGCCTTGGTGCCGGTCGCGTGTTTGGCGACTGGAGGCGGTGCGATGGACGCCTTCTCGCCGAGAATGGCCTGGGCGCGGGCCAGGCCTGCCGCATCCGGTGCGCGCACCCACGGCTCGACCGGGCAGCGGGACGGCAGCGTGAGGTGGATCGCATCGGGGCGGATGTGGGCGAGGAGCGCGGCCAGTTCGCGCAGCGCCGGCTCGGTGTCGTTGAGCCCGGCCACGAGCATGACCTCGATCCAGAGCTTGCCGCGCCGTTTCAGCCGCGCGAAGGCCTCGATACCGGCGACATGCTGGGCGAAGGTGAGCTGACGATGCGGCCGGTTCAGCCGGCGGAACAACGCCTCGTTGCCGGCGTCGAGCGTGGGCAGCACGGCGTCGGCCGCACGCAGCTCCTCGCGGAGTTCGGGGAGGTGGAGCAGCGAGCCGTTGGTGATGACGGCGACCGGGATGGCGGTCAGCCGCTTGATCCCGTGCAGCACGGCTCCGAAGTCCCGGTACAGGGTCCCCTCGCCCGAGCTGACGAGGGTGATCCAATCGAGCGAGGCCGGGGGCAGTTGCGCCAGGCGCGCCTCCACCTCGGCGAGAATGACCTCGGCCGGCACGTGGGTCTTGCGCGTGTTGGTGAGCGGATGGGTGCGCCCGAGCTGGCAATACACGCAGTTCCAGTTGCAGGTCTTCGCCGGCACGGTGTCGACCCCGAGCGAACGCCCGAGCCGGCGCGAGGGAACCGGACCGAAGACATACTGGGGCGAGGCGGGGCGGGTGCTCATGGTGGCGAGGTGTGGTGGGTGAAACGGCTGGGCGGGCTCGTGGCGGCTTCAGGCGCGCTGCTTCGCGATCCGGTACGCATTCGCGAAGCCTGTCAGCGAGCGTTCGATCGCGCCGAAGGGCAGCGTCAGCGAGAGGCGCATGTGCCCGGCTCGCCCGAACCCGCTGCCGGGGACCGCCAGGATTCCCTCGGCCCGGAGCAGTTGGATGAACACCACATCGTCGGCCAGCGGAGTCCGCGGAAAGACGTAGAAGGCGCCCTTGGGCCGCGTGAACTCATAGCCGATGCGCCGCAGGGCGGAGCAGAGCAGATCCAGCTTCTGTTGGTAGAGCGCCACGTCCACGCAGGCGTCGGGGACCTGCGCGACGACCAGTTGCCAGAGCGCCGGGGCGTTCACGAAGCCGAGGGTCCGGTGGGCGAAGGTGCAGGCGGCCGCCAGGGCGCCTGCCTCCGCGATCGTGGGCGAGATTGCCAGATACCCGATACGCTCGCCGGGCACCGCCCACTGTTTCGACCAGGAGCTGGCGATCACGGTGCGCGGCATGAGCGGCGCGAGCTCGGGCTGCGCGTTCCCGTCGTAGAGGATGGCCTTGTACGGTTCGTCGCTGATGACCAGCGCCGCGGGGGCCTGCCGCGCCAGCAGCGCCGCCAGCGCGCGCAACGGGCCCTCGGCATAGATCGCGCCGGTGGGGTTGTTGGGGGAGTTCAGCAGCACGGCCTTGGTGCGCGGGCCCAGCGCCGCCGCGATGCGATCCAGATCCAGCGTGAAGTCCTCCCTCGTCTCCACCAGCACCATGCGCCCGCCGTGGTTCTCGATGTAGAACCGGTATTCGGGGAAGAAGGGAGCTAGCACGATGACCTCGTCGCCGGGGTCGAGCACGGCCTTGAGGAGGGTGTTCAGCGCGCCCGCCGCCCCCACGGTCATGAGCACATGATCCGCCGAATACGGCAGACCGGTGGCCTGGGCGAGCCGGGCCGCGAGAACGGCCCGCACCTCCGGGAATCCCGCGTTGGGCATGTAGGCGTGGCTGCGTGGCCTGTTCTCCAGCACGAGCGCCTTCGCCGCCGCCATGACGGCGACCGGCGGCTCCGGGTCGGGGTTGCCGAGGCTGTAGTCGAAGACATTCTCGGCGCCGCGCTCCGCGCGAAGGCGGATCCCCTCCTCGAACATGCGCCGGATCCAGGACGACTCCCGGATCTGTTGTGCGACGGTCTGTGCGATGCTCATGCCGAAGCCGGGACGGAAAGGAGCGCATCCAGCACCACCTTGAAGGCGGTGTGGGTGGGGGAATCGCCCTCCTGGCTGGCGAACGGCAGGCCGGCATCCCCGCCCTTCCCGATCGCCGGATCGAGGGGGATCCGACCGAGCAGCGGCACGCCGGCCTCGCGCGCGAGCCGCTCGCCACCGCCTTCGCCGAAGAGGGCGAAGGTTTGGCCGCAATGGGGGCACACCATGCCGCTCATGTTCTCGACGATGCCGGCGATCGGCAGGTCGAGCAGCCGGCAGAAGGTGAGGCAGCGGCGCACGTCGGCCACCGCGACCTCCTGTGGTGTTGTCACCACCACGGCGAGCCCGGGCCTGCCGGACAGTTGCACCACGCCCAGCGGCTCGTCGCCGGTGCCGGGCGGACAATCCACCACGAGTTCGTCCAGGTCGCCCCAGTCGACATCGCGCAACAGCTGGCGGATCGCGCTGTTCTTGCGCGGACCGCGCCAGACGACGGCGTCGGACGGGCTGTCGGTCAGCAGCCCGAGCGAGACCACCTTGAGCCCCGCCATCGCCTCCAGGGGCAACAGCGTCTCGCCCCGGCCGAGCATGCGCCGCCCGGCCAGGCCCAGAAGCGTGGGGATGCTCGGCCCGTGCACATCCACGTCGAGCAACCCGACACGCCGGCCCCGCCGGGCCAGCGCGACCGCGAGGTTGACGGCCACGGTGCTTTTGCCGACCCCGCCTTTGCCCGAGAGTACGAAGAGGCGGCGGCCGATCCGCTGCATCCGCTCGCTCAACACGTGGTCCTCGGCCGGTTGGGCGCCGGCGTGGGGCTGCGATTGCGGACCGGAACACTCCGGCGACTGGGTGGGGACATGGTTCATAGGGAAGGCGGCGACGCGCGGCGTACGGGGGCCACGCCCGTGGAGCGGGTGCGGTCGATGATCAGGATGCCGTCGAGATGATCGGTCTCATGCTGGAGCACCCGGGCGAGCAGGCCACGGGCGAGGAAACGGATCGGCTTGCCCGCGAGGTCCACCGCGGCGACCTCGACCGCACGCGCCCGCTCCACCTCGATGGAAACCCCGGGCAGACTCAGGCACCCCTCCGCGGCGATCTCGCCTCCGGGCAAAGGCACCAGCTCCGGGTTGGCCAGGATCACCGGCCCCTCGCCGATATCCGCGACGAGCAGGCGGATTGACAGGCCGACCTGAGGGGCGGCCAGTCCGATCCCACGTTTGCGGCGCATCAGGGACAGCATCGCGGTGGCGAGAGATTCCGCCGGGGTGCCGAAGTCGTCGAATACCTCTGACTTCCGCCGCAACACCGCCGCCGGAAACACCCGCAGGTGCAGCGAGCCGGGAGAGCGGGAAGGCGAAGGCATGGCGGTGGCGACAGATGAGGATCTCGGGTTGACGTTATGGGCATATGCCCGTTTATCGCTCGGCGTCAATGTCCCACCCGTCGCCCACTCCTTTTCCGGTCACGATCCTCTCCGGGTTTCTCGGAGCGGGGAAGACCACGCTGCTCAACCGCCTGCTCCACGGTGCGCCCGACGGGGCCCGCATCGCGGTGCTTGAGAACGAGCTCGGCGGCGTGCCGGTCGACGACACGCTGCTCGCCGATAGCCGGGCCGCACGGCTCGACACCGTGCTGGGCCGCACCTGCTGCGAGGCGCGCACGGAGTTCATCGAACAGATGCGCTCCATCGCCGCGGCGACCGGCGAGTTCGACCGGCTCGTGATCGAGACCACCGGCGTCGCCCATCCGGGCATGCTGGCGCACGCCTTCCTCGCCGATCCGGTGCTGAAGCGGTCCTTCCGTCTCGACGGCATCGTGACGGTCGTCGACGCCGAACACTTCACCGCGCATGAGGGCGGCGACGGCCACGCCCGCGAACAGGTCGCCTACGCCGACGCGTTGGTGGTCAACAAATGCGATCTGGTCGGCCCGGCCGTATTGGCGGAGCTCACCGAGCGGCTCCGGCGCATCAACGGCGCCGCCCGCCTCTACACCGTGCAAAACGCGCAGGCGCCCGTGGCGGAACTGTTCGACCTCGGCGGCTTCGATCTCGCACGCGTGGAGCAGGGTGTGACGGGCTGCGCGCATGGTACCACGCCGGCCGAGCGCAAGACGCCCGCGGCGGAGCATCGCCACGAGCATGAGATCGAGACGGTCGCCGTGCGCACCGACGCCGCGTATGACTTCTCGCGCTTCCGCACCTGGCTGGAGGGATTCATCGAGGAACACGCCACGGTGCTCTACCGCGCGAAGGGCGTGGTGGCGCTCGCCGGAGTCGACGAACGCCTGGTCTTCCACGGAGTGCACGGCCGTTTCCAGGCCGGTCTCGGCCGCAAGTGGGGCGACCAGCCGCGCGAATCGCGTATGGTCTTCATCGGGTGCGACCTCGACCGGGTCGTCATCGAGGACGGTCTGGTCGCCTGTCGCGCCGAGGAGGTGCGCTCATGAGCGATACGTCAACCGCGGCCGAGGAGATCCCGGAGATCGCCAGTGGCGCCCCCGTGGCGCTCCTGTCCGACGAGCGCGACGCCGGTGCCGGCCTGCGCGAGCGCACCATCGAGTACCTTTCCGACTGCAAGGGTGAGCCATCATGGATCCGCGCGCAGCGCTTGGAGGCGCTGCGCGCCTTCCAGGCCGTCGAGCGCACGCCCGTCTGGGCCCCCACCGCGCTGGCGGAGCTGCCGTGGGACGCCCTCCACTACTACCGCGCCCCGGCCAAGGCCCGCCGGAGTGGCCCGGGCCGCGCCGACGCCACCGGCGCCGCGCTCGACGCCCTCGGCGTGACGCGTGAGGAGAACGAGTTTCTCGGCGGCGCGCAGGCGCAGATCGACGGCGAGGTCGTGCACGGTTCGCTCCACGAGGAGTGGGCGCGGGCCGGCGTGGTCTTCGTCGACTCCACGCGCGGACTCACCGAATACGGCGAGCTTTTCCGGCCGCACTTCGGCTCGGTCATCGGGCGTGACGAGAACGCCTTCACCCGCCTCAATGCCGCGGTGTTCTCCGGCGGTTCCTTCGTGTACGTGCCGCCGGGGGTGAAGCTCACCGCGCCGCTGAAGTGCTTCATGCACCTGCAGGGCGGCGGCAGCAGCCAGTTCGGCCGCACGCTCATCGTCGCCGGCGAGGGCGCGGAGGTGACCTTCTTCGAGAGCTGCACCTCCGCCTCGCGGCCCGGGGCGTCGCTGCACTGCTCGGTGGGCGAGTTCGTGCTCGGGCGGAATGCGAAGCTCAACTACGTGGCGCTCCAGAACTGGAAGCCCGACGTCTTCAATCTGGCGCTGCTGCGCGCCCGGCTCGCCGCCGGCGCCTCCGTGCAGTGGATCGACTGCAACGTCGGCGGCCGGCTCACGATGAAGTACCCGTGCGCGCTGCTCGAAGGCGAGGGCGCCTCCGCCGAGGCGGTGTCGATCTCGGTCGCCCGCAGCGGCCAGCACCACGACTCCGGGGCGAAGATGCTCCACCGCGCGCCGCGCACCTCCAGCACGATCACCTCGAAGAGCGTGAGCCTGGGCAGCGGCCGCGCCGGCTACCGCGGTTGGGTCGACATGCCCACCACCGTCCATGGTTGTTTCAACCACACGGAATGCGACGCCCTCCTGCTCGACAAGGCCAGCCGCACCGACACGTATCCGGCGATCCAGGTGCGCGGCACCGGCAACATCTCCCAGCACGAGGCCAGCGTCTCCCGGCTCGACGAGGAGCAGATCTTCTACATGCGCCAGCGCGGCCTGCCCGAGGAGACCGCGCGCAGCCTGAGCGTGAACGGCTTCGTCAACGACCTCGTGCAGCGTTTCCCCCTCCAGTACTCGCTGGAGATCCGCAAACTCATCGAGCTGGAGATGTCCGGCTCCGTCGGCTGACGCCGCCGGCGAGCGCGCCTCGCCTCGCGCCCCACCTTTTCCGCTCTGCAATCACCGCAAACTCCATGACCCCGCTCGAAGAAATCCGCCACTCGTGTTCGCATATCCTGGCCACGGCGCTGCTGCGCGTCTTCCCCGACGCCAAGCTCGACATCGGCCCGCCGACCGAAAGCGGCTTCTACTACGACGTCGACCTCGAGCACAAACTCACGGCCGAGGACCTCGCCACGCTCGAGGCGGAGATGAAGAAGGTCATCGACGAAAACCAGCCGTTCCTCCGGAAGGAGGTCTCGCGCGCCGAGGCCTTCGACATCATCGGGAAGATGGGACAGGAGCGCTACAAGCTCGGGCGCCTCGCCGACATCCCCGAGGGCGAGGCGATCTCGTTCTACCAGAACGGCGAGTTCATCGACCTATGCGCCGGCACGCACGTGCGGTACACCAAGCAGGTGAAGGCGTTCAAGCTGCTCTCCATCGCCGGCGCCTACCACCGCGGCGACGAGAAGAACGCGCAGCTCCAGCGTATCTACGGCACGGCGTTCCCGACCAAGGAGGAGCTCGCGCAACACCTCGAACGCCTCGAACAGGCCAAGCAGCGCGACCACCGTAAGCTCGGCCGGGAGCTTAAGCTCTTCGTCGTCGACGAGGACGTCGGACCAGGCCTCATCCTCTGGACTCCCGCGGGCTCGGTCATCCGGCAGGAGTTGCAGACCTTCATCCTGGAGGAGCTCCAGAAACAGGGCTACTCGCAGGTCTTCACCCCGCACATCGGCAAACTGGCGCTCTACAAGACGTCCGGGCACTTTCCCTACTACAAGGAGTCGCAGTTCCCGGCCATCGTCGACCCCGACCAGCTCGCGCACATCGCGCACGAGGGCTGTTCCTGCGCCGAGATGAGCGCGCGCCTCGACGCCGTCTCCGAAAGCTTCCGGGCGGAGATCAACCGCCGCGCCGGCCGCGAGGTCATCCCGGCCGAACGCACGAAAGACCCCGAGACCCTGCTCGAAGGTTTCCTGCTGCGGCCGATGAACTGCCCGCACCACATCAAGATCTATGCGTCCCAGCCGCACAGCTACCGGGATCTCCCCGTGCGCCTGGCCGAGTTCGGCACCGTCTACCGCTGGGAGCAGTCCGGCGAGCTCAACGGCATGACGCGCGTGCGCGGCTTCACCCAGGACGACGCCCACCTCTTCTGCACCGAGGACCAGGTCGGCCCGGAAGTGCTCGGCTGCCTTGCGCTGGTGAAGACCGTGTTCACCACCCTCGGCCTGACCGACTACCGCGTGCGCGTGGGCCTGCGCGACCCGAACTCCGCCAAGTACACCGGCACCGCCGAGAACTGGGACAAGGCCGAGACGGCGTGTCGCGAAGCAGCGAAGACGCTCGGCGTGCCCTTCAACGAGGAGCCCGGCGAGGCCGCCTTCTACGGGCCGAAGATCGACTTCGTCGTGAAGGACGTGATCGGCCGCGAGTGGCAACTCGGCACCGTGCAGGTCGACTACAACCTCCCGATCCGCTTCGACCTCACCTACAACGGCGCCGACAACCAGCCGCACCGCCCCGTGATGATCCACCGCGCGCCGTTCGGCTCGATGGAGCGTTTCGTCGGCGTGTTGATCGAGCACTTCGCCGGCGACTTCCCGGTCTGGCTCGCCCCGGAGCAGGTGCGCCTCATCCCGATCTCCGACAAGGTCGCGGACTATGGACGTGCGCTCCTAGCCCGGTTCCGCGAGGCCGGCATCCGGGTCGCGCTCGACGAGCACAACGAGAAACTCGGGGCGAAGATTCGTCGCGCCGAGATCGAGAAGGTCCCCTACTCGCTCGTCTTCGGCGCCAAGGAGGCCGAGGCGCAGACCATCAGCGTGCGTTCGCGGGCGCGGGGCGACGAAGGGCAACTCCCGGCGACCGAGTTCCTGACGCGCCTACGCGAGGAGATCTCGACCCGCGCGCTGGCCTCCCGGAAGCCGAATCCCTGAACGCCACCGGGCCGTGCCTGGGGTCGTCGGCCGCTTCCTCCCCGGCCGAGGCCCGGGCGACGGCTGCGGCGCGACCACCGCGAGGCGCAACCCAAGTCCCATGAATTCATTACGCCCCCTTCTCCCGCTCACCGTCCTCGCGCTCGGCTCCGCGCTGGCCCAGTCCGCCGCCACGCCGGTCGTGCTGCTGGACCCGTTCCCGGTCCTCGCCCATCCCTCCGGCGCCGACGAACGTGCCGCCTCCGTGCGCATCGTCACCGCCGACGCGGCGGCGCTGCCCGCCACCGATCTCGCGGGCCTGCTCCACTCGGTCCCCGGTCTCGTCGTCGACCAGCCCGGTGGTCCCGGTGGCCGTTCGACTCTCTACCTGCGCGGCGGCGAGGAGAACCACACGGCCGTCTTCCTCGATGGCATCCCGCTCAACGATCCGACCAACAACCGCGGCGGCGCCGTCGATCTCGCGACGCTTGAGCCGGCCCTGCTGCGCTCGGCCGCCGTCGTTTCCGGCGCCGCCTCCGTCCGCTACGGCCCCGACATCCTTGCCGGCGCACTCCACCTCGGCGGCCAATCCGCCCCGACCAACGAAGCCGCCATGCTGGTCGATGCTGGCGGGACCGATTTCCGCCGGGCTGCTCTGGGGGCCAGCCGTGTGCTCGGCGACGGAGCATCCTCCCTCCACGTCGGCGTCGCCGGCGCCGACGACGGTTCCTTGGCCGCCGGCAGCCGCGCCGAACGCCGCGTCGCCCGGGGCGCATTCGCCACGCGACTCGGCTCGACCAATCTCCAGGTTTCACTCTGGCACCTGCGGCATGAGGCCGACTCGTTTCCCGACGAGAGCGGAGGGATCGAATACGCCGTGCTACGCGACCTCGAGCATCGCGAGAACCGGCAGACCGCCGGGTCCGTCCGCCTCGATGGCGAAGCCGGTGCCGGGCGCTGGACTGCCAGCGCCGATGCCGCCCAGTTTGAGGCCACGGTCGGCTCGCCCGGCGTCCTCGCGCCCGCCGACAACCCCTACGACGCCGTGCCCCCCAGCACCGACGACACCCGCCTGCGCCGCTATCGCGCCTCGCTCGGGTACGAACACAACCTTTCAGGCTGGGCCACCGCCGTGGGTGTCGACGCCCAGCGCGAACAGGGGACCAGCAACGGCTCAATCGACTACGGTGCGATGATCCTGCCCACCGCCTACGCCACCGACCGGGATCGGCTAGGTGCCTACGCCGAGACCAGCGGCAAGCTCCTCCCGTCCGTGACCCTGGTCGGTGGAGCCCGCGTCGATCATTACGACACCGGCGCAACCCGCGGCACCTACCGCGCCGGCCTGTTCGGCCTGATTGGGTCCGCCACCCAGTGGCGCGTCAACGCCGGCACGTCCTTCAAGCCCGCCAGCTTCTACGCCCTCGCCAACCCGCTCGTCGGCGATCCGGAGCTGAAACCCGAGCGCGCGCGCTCGCTTGATGCCGGCCTGCGGCAGGCCTTCGCCGAGGGGCGCCTGCTCGTCGATCTCACCGGCTTCGCCTCCCGTATCCGCGACGGCGTCGACTACGACCCGGTGCTCGGGCGTCTCGTCAACCGCAGCGGCATCCACAGCCGGGGAGCCGAGCTCACCACGACTTGGCGGCCCTGCGACACCCTCGCGGTCGGCGGCACGCTCACCTACACGAACGGACACAGCACGCCCGGCCGCGAACGCCTGCGTTGCCGCCCGGAGTGGCGCGGCGGAGTCTCCGCCACGTGGACACCGGTGCCCACCTTCGTGCTCGAAGCCCGGCTCACGGCCAGCAGCGACCTCCCGGATTCCGCGAAGCCGACCGGGGCTCGCTTGGTCGGCGGCTGGGCGCGGGCGGACCTCTCCGCCCGCTGGAGGATGACCAAGCACTGCGCGCTTACCGCCGCCCTCGACAACGCGCTCGACCAGCGCTACGCGGAGGCCATCGGCTTCACCGCCCCCGGCCGGCGCGTCCGCGTCGGTCTGTTGTCGCAATTCTGACCGGCGAACGCAGCAGTCCTTTACCGTCTGCAACAACTAGTGGCGCGCTCGCCCATGACCCTCGCGCTTATCCTCATCTTTTCCCTGCTCGGCAGCGTTGGCGCCGTGCTCGTCGCCGGCGTCCTGTTTCGGGTGAGGCGCGAGTTTTCGACCCGTCTAAAGACCGCGGTGCTCAGCTATGCCACCGGCTCCCTGCTCGGGGCCGCGTTTCTCGGGATGATTCCCCATGCCTTGGCGGAGCTTCCGGCGCCGCGCGTTCTCGGCACCGTGCTCGCCGGCATCGTCGGGTTCTTCGTGCTCGAGAAACTGCTGGTGTGGCGCCATTGCCACGAACACGACTGCCGGGCGCACGCCCAGACCGGTCCGCTCATCCTGGTCGGCGACGCCGTGCACAACGCGATCGACGGCATGGCCATCGCGTTGGCCTTCCAGCAATCCTGGGCGCTGGGCATCGGCACGGCTTTCGCCGTGATCGCCCATGAGATCCCCCAGGAGATCGGGGATATCATGATCCTCGTCCATCACGGCTGGCCGCGGAAGCGGGCCATGCTCTACAACCTGCTGGCGAGCCTCACGACAATCCCCGGCGCACTGGTGGCCTATTGGGCCGGCAGCCGTATCGACGATCTCGCCCCTTACGCGTTGTCGGTTTCCGCCGCGAGTTTCCTCTACATCGCGCTCGCCGATCTCACGCCCGACCACCGCACCCACCCACGTCTCGCCGCGACGGTTCTCCAACTGGCGGGAATCGGCGCCGGCATCGGAACCATCGTTCTGGTCCACTCGCTGCGGCACTGAACGCCTCGCCGCTCCCCGTGAGCAGGAGGGAACGCCGGAAAATACCCTTGCTAAACTCCGAAACTGTGAAAACGTGGCGGTCGTGGACGCACTCAAGACCATGGCCAACTCCAAGACGCTCTGCCAGCGGCAGGCGGAGTTCTGCTCCCTCTTCGGCCATCCGCTGCGCATCCGCGTCATGCTGGAGCTGGGCGACACCGAAAAGAGCGCCGGCGAGCTGGCCGAGACACTCGGCGTCTCCCAGGCCAACCTGTCCCAGCACTTCCGCCTCATGAAGGACCGCCGCGCCCTGCGTTGCCGCAAGGAGGGCAAGATGGTCTTCTACCGCATCACCAGCCCGCTTTTCCTCCAAGCCATCCGCCTCGTGCGGCAGGGCGTCGTCGAAGCGGAGGCCACGCAGGACGAGGAGTGATTTCTTCATGTGCTACACTTTCTCTTTTTCTAATACGACTAACTCCGAATACTCGAAGTTGTTCAATCCCCACCGGCGCCCCCTGCTCGCCCTTGCGTTGCTTGCGGCGACCTGCGCCGCGCCGGTGGCCTCGGCCGCCCCCGAAGGATTCGCCGTCCAGAGCGAGCTGCTGGGCCGCGTCGAGACCTGGAACTGGTTCGGCGACGCCGACGCGTCCTCCACTTACGCGTTCAGCCGGCTGCGCGTCTCCGCCCGCTACCGACTCGGCGACTGGGAGGCGGTGCTCCAACCCCAGTTCGTGGCGTTCACCGGCCTGCCCGACGACGCCTTCCACCCCGCCCCGCAGGGACCGTCCGGCATGGGCGCCTTGTATTACCAGCACAATGGCACCACCTCGCCCGAGAGCGCCGGACTGCGCGAGGCGTTCGTGCGCTGGGCGCCGCCCGGCGGCGACTGGCGGGCGCAACTCGGACGCTTCGCCTACGCCAGCGGCGTCGAATACATCGCCCCGGCCGACGGCGAGAAGTTCAACAAGCTCAAGCAGCTCCGGCTCGCCGACCGCCTGATCAGCACCTTCGACTGGTCCGCCTTCGGCCGCTCCTTCGACGGCGCCCAAGTGCGCTACGCCGCGTCGCGCGGCCCGGCGCTCACCGCCACGTGGATGATGCCCACCGAGGGCGGCTGGGATCGCGACTTCAACCGCCCGATGCCAGAGGTCCGCATCGCCGCGGCCACGCTCACGCTGCCCAAGGACCGTCTCGTCCCCGGCGGCGAGCTGGCCTTCTTCGGATACCACTATCGCGACACGCGCCACACCGCCCAGCGCATCGACAACTCCGGCCGCACCGCCACGCGCGCCGACCTCGACATCGCCACCTTCGGCGCGCACCTCGTCGGGCTGCGCCCGCTCGGCTCCGGCCAGTGGGACTACCTCGCCTGGGGCGCGGTGCAGACCGGCGACTGGTACGAGCAACGCCACCGCGCCTCGCTGGTGGCGTTGGAAACCGGCTACCAATGGACCGGGCTCCCCGCCAAGCCCTGGCTGCGCTTCGGCGCGCACCGCGCCTCCGGCGACGGCGATCCCGGCGACGACCGCCACGGCACCTTCTTCCAGCTCGCCCCCGGCACCCGCAAGTACCAGCTCTACCCGTACTACAACTTCCAGAACACGCAGGGCGCCTTCGTGCAGCTCCTGCTCGCGCCCACCGCGCGCCTGAGCCTGCGCATCGATCTCGCGGCCAACCGCCTCACCGAGGCGGCGGACCGCTGGTACATGGGCTCCGGCCCCACGCAGGACGACGGCGTGTTCGGCTACGTCGCCCGCCCCACGGGCGGCACGCGCGATCTCGGCCAGGAGGTCGCCCTCACCGCCGCCTACCAACTGAACAAGCGGCTGCGACTGGAGGCGTTCTACGCCCGCGCCTGGGGCAGCCGCGTGATCGAGGCCGTGTACGGCAACGCCGACGCCGGCTTCGGCTCCCTCGAACTGACCTGCCAATTCTGACCCGTCTCCTCGTATGAAAACTCCCACCGCCGAAATCCGGCCACTCTCCGTCCGCGACATCCTCCGTTTCTTCTCGCCGCGCTGGTTCATCGCACTGATGGGCACCGGCGCGCTCGCCAACATCCTGCAAGTCCTGGCCGGCGGTCCGTCCGGCGGGCTGCACGGCGCCGCCGTCGCGCTGCTCGGCCTCGCGTTGGCCGGCTTCCCCGTGGCGCTCGCGCTGCTCGGCGCCCGCTGGTGGATCGACCGCGGGCTGCTCCTCAAGGAGTGGGCGCACTCCAGCCTCGTGCAGTTCTACGCGGCGGTGTTCATCGCCGCCGCCATCCTCGTGGCCGGACTGGTGAAGATCCCGCTGCCCGCGCTCGGCGCCCCGGATTGGCCGGTGGCGCTGGCAAAAATTCTGTGGGGCTTCGCGCTGGTCGGCTCCGTGGCGACCGCCGTGCTCGTGCCGTGGCGGATCATCACGCTCGACCACGGCGAGCCGCGCCGCCTGCTCGGCTTCTGGTTTCTGCCGCCGGTGGGCCTGTTCGTCGTCGCCTTCGCGGGCAACTTCCTCGCGCTGCGGCTGGCCGATCCGGCCTGGCTCCGGGCGATGCTGGCGATCAACACGGTGCTGATCGGCGGCGCCGCCGTGCAGGCGGCGATCCTGTTCGCACTGGTGCTGTTCCGCGGGCTGGCGTACCCGTTCCCTGCGGCCGACGTCGTGCCGAGCTTCACCATCGGCCTCGCGCCGGTGGGCGTGTCGATCATCGCGGTGTTGAGCCATCTCGCCGTGCTCAAGGCCGTGGCGCTGCCCGGCCTGCTCGCGCTCGGCACGCTGGCGCCGGTGGCGCTCGCGGGCGCGCTGCTGCTCTGGGGCTTCGGCCTGTGGTGGCTGGCCGTCGTCGCGCTGGTCGTCGTGCGCGCCGCCCGGACCAAGGGCATCCCGTTCTCGCTCGGCTACTGGGCGTTCGTCTTCCCGCCGGCCGCGTACGCGCTGGCGACGCTGCTGCTCGCGCAGGCGGTCGGCTGGGCATGGCTCACGACGGCCGGCCAGATTCTCGCAGGCGCGGTCGCGCTCGGCTGGATGCTCGTGGCCGCGCTCACGCTGCGCGGCGTGTTCAACCGGCGCGTGTTCGCGCTGCCGCCGTCGTTTCGCGAAATCCTGCCGGCCACCGGCACGGCTTCCGGCCGGATCGAGACGCATCGGCTCCAGGACAAGTATCCGGTCCACAGCTCGCGCGTGGCCAAACGCCCCGGGCGGAGCAACGCCGGCGAGCTCGTCGCGGAGCTGAAGCGCCGGATCGCCGCCCACGGCACGGCCAGCCACATCGGCGATTTCGACCACTACACGCACACCCGCGGGCTGGGCGGGGAGATGGCGGCCGGACTTGTCGATGCCCGTAACGTCGTCTTCTGCTTCGGGCCGAAGATCGACGACCCGAAGGTCCTGGCCGTCCGCCCGCGCGCCTTCGGCGTGGCGGAGTACGCCGACCATTTCGTCGTCTCCTTCCTCGACGCGCCGGCGCCGGCGGCCAACGAGGCCATGCGCCAGTGGGTCGACGATCTGCACGTCGAAGCCGCGCGCCCATCCTGAACGGTCGGCCGCCACGCCACGTGTCCGCTGAAGCACGACCTCACGAATCATGAATACCTGCATCCTCGCATTGGCGGCCTCGGCCGCCCTCGCCACCGCCGCATTCGCGGCCGGCACGATCGACCTCGGCCCGGCCCAGGCCAACTACCGCAAATTCGCCGACTGGCCGGAAGAGATCGCCGCCGGCTATGTCGACCACCCCGGCGGCCGCGTGGTCGTCGAATACCGCGTCTCCGCCGCCGGCGACTGGAACGGCCGCGCGCAGGTCACGCTGCGCGACGGCGCGGGCCATGTCGTCGCGTCGTTGCGCAGCCGTTACCTGGCCAGCGGCGGCACGCTGGTCACCGAGTCGGCCGCCGGCGATCGCGCCCAACGGCTCCCGACTAACGACGGAGTCTGCGAGTTCGTGCTTCCGGCCGGCCGATATGCGCTGACCGGCTGCCGGGCCACCTGCCCGCAACTGCCGGAAAACGACGCCGTGGGCGCACCGGTCGCCCAAGCGATCAACCTTCGCGCCTCGATCCGCTGAAGCCCGGTTCCGCTTCGCCTCCAGTCCGTTCGCCTTTCCACTTCCGCCAACGTCCACAACTTAACTCCTATTCTATCACTCCATTGCCATGAACCACGAAGTATCCGATTTCTCCGCCGATGTCCTTGAGCGCAGCCGCACCGTGCCGGTGCTGGTCGACTTCTGGGCGCCCTGGTGCGGCCCGTGCCGCTCGCTCAAACCCGTCCTCGAGAAGCTCGCCGGCGAGGCGGCCAGCCGTTGGTCGCTGGTCACGGTCAACGTCGATCTCCACCCCGAGCTGGCCGAGCAGTTCGGCATCCGCGGCATCCCGAACGTGAAGCTCTTCCACGCCGGTCAGATCGCGGCGGAGTTCAGCGGCTCCATGCCCGAAGGCTCCGTGCGCACCTGGCTCGGCTCGAACCTGCCCAAATAGCGCGGCGCTTCAGCCCGGCTCTCCGCAGTCCTATCATTCACCCCACGCATCCGGTCTCAAACCGACCTACGGTCCACAGTTCACCGCCCACCGCCTACCGATCTCCCCCATGTCCAACCCGCTCCGTCTTGTCATCATCGGCGGTGTCGCCGCCGGCGCCACCGCCGCCGCCCGTGCCCGTCGCCTCTCCGAAGCCGCCCAGATCACCCTGATCGAGCGCGGACCCGACGTGTCGTTCGCCAACTGCGGCCTGCCCTACCACGTCGGCGGAGAGATCCCCGAACGCAACGCATTGGCCATCCACACGCCGCAGTCGCTGCGGGCGCTGCTCAACGTCGACGCCCGCACCGGCACCGAGGCCGTCGCCATCGACCGCGCAGGCAAACGCGTGCAGCTCCGCACCCTCGCCACCGGCGCCGAGGAGTGGCTGCCCTACGACAAGCTCGTGCTCGCACCCGGCGCCGCGCCGCTGCGCCCGTCGCTCCCCGGCATCGACGACCCACGCATCCACACGCTCCGCTCCCTTGGCGACATGGACCGCATCAAGACCGCCGTCACCGAAGCCCAGAAAGTCGTCGTCATCGGCGCCGGCTTCATCGGCCTCGAAATGGCCGAGCAGTTCGTGCACCTCAAGAAGGAGGTCGCCCTCGTCGAACTGCTCGACCAGCTCCTGCCGCCGCTCGACCGGCCCATGACACTGCTCATGGAGGACGAGTTCAGACGCCACGGCGTGCAGCTCCACCTCGGCGACGCCATCGCCGGTTTCGCCCCCGCCTGCGGCGCACTCGCCTGCCAGCTCAAGTCCGGCCGCTCCCTCGCCGCCGACCTTGTCGTGCTCGCCATCGGGGTACGGCCCGACACCGCGCTGGCCAAGGCGGCCGGCCTCGAGCTCGGCCCGCGCGGCCACATTCGCACCGACGAATACCTCCGCACCAATGACCCCGACATCTACGCCGCGGGCGACGCCATCGAGGTTCGCGATCTCGTCACCGGCGACACCTGCGCGGTGCCGCTCGGCGGCCCCGCCAACCGCCAGGGGCGCGCCGTCGCCGACCACATCTTCCGCCCCGCCGCGATGAAGCCGCTCCCCGGCGCGCTCGGCACCGCGATCGTGCGCGCCTTCGGCGTCACCGCCGGCCTCACCGGCTGGTCCGAGAAGCGGCTCCGTGTCGCCGGCCGTAACTACTGCACGGTGACGGTGAACGACAACCACCACGCCGGCTACTATCCCGGCGCGCAGCCGCTCATGCTCAAGCTGCTCTGGGACCCGGCGGACGGCCGGGTGCTCGGTGCCCAGGCCACGGGCTTGGCCGGCGTCGACAAGCGTCTCGATGTCATGGCGACAGCGATCGCGGGCGGGCTCGCGATCGACGACCTCGCCGAACTCGAGCTCGCCTACGCCCCGCCCTTCGGCTCCGCGAAGGATCCCGTGAACCTCGCCGGTCTGGCCGCCTGCAACACCCGCGACGGCCTGCTCGATCCCGTGGACTCGCTGCCCGACGATCCCGCCGTGCAGATCGTCGACATCCGCCCGGCCGACCTCGCCTCTAAGCACCCCATCCCGCGCCGCGGCACGATCAACATCCCGCTCGCCGTCCTGCGCCAGCGCTGCGGCGAACTCGACAAGGGCCGCCCGGTTGTGACCGTCTGCGCCCTCGGCAAGACCTCCTACTTCGCCGCGCGCATTCTCGCCCAGCGCGGTTTCCTCGTGCAATCGCTCACCGGCGGCCTTCGCGCCACCATCGATCCGCGTTCTCCGGCAAAACTGCCCGCACCGTAAACAGGGGAAGTCTCCTCCCCGGTGGGCCGCACGTTGCGACCGCGCAGCCGGCCCGTCCGCCCGAATGTTGAGGACGCGAGCCCGCAGTGGAGTTCTGTCATGGAAACCACGGCCCCGGTTTTGGGCCTGCCGGGTTCAATTCTGCGAAAGCTGCTTCAGCTCCCGCTCGCGCGTGCGCAGCGCCTTCTTCAACTGCTTGGCGACCTTCTGCTGCTCCTTGAGCTGGGGCCTGGTCTCTTTCTCCGTCGTGGTCCGGATTCGTTCGCGCAGCTGGGCGCACTGGCGATCGGCATTGGCGTATTGCTGCTGCATCTCCTGCACGCGCGTCTGGGCATGGGCGAGCATCGGCGGATCGGAGCCAGCATCGCCACCATCCTGATTGTCCACTCGCTGTGGCACTGAGCCGCGCGGGCGCAAGAGGGACCGCGCGGTCAGGCGGCCTTGACTTGGGCGATCAGGCTCTGCGCGACATCCCTCATGTTCGGGTAGAGGTTCGCCGGCACCGCCGGCTTGCCGAGCGCCTTCATCACCATATGCCGGGCACAGTTGGCGTTATCGCCCAGGCAATACTTGTCCTTGTAGATCTTCCCGAGCCCCGAGGTGTCGGGCATACGGTCGTTGAAGAACGGGCAACCGGGGAGGCATTCACATTGTGCCATGGCGAGGGATGGGGTGGTGGTTCGAATCGGGGCGTCCGAGGCGAACGCAGTCGCATCCCCCCGGCTGATGCCGTTCTCTATCGGCGCAAGCAGTCGGGGAGTTAGTGAAAGTTGCTCATTGCCGCCTTCGGCCGGCACTCAGGACTCACGCCCCATGGGCCGTCGTACCCGATGGATGGATTGGCCACGGACGCCCCCGTTCCCTCCGCGTGGGCTGCCACATCGGCGCGTGGAGCCTCGCCGCCGGCACCGACAACCTCTTCGACGAGACCTACGCGGTCGCCGATTTCTGCGGGCCGGAGGTCGTGGCCGGCACGGCCGCGACTCCGATCGTCGCCAACGAACCCGGTCGCTTCATGTACACAAGCCTCAGCTACAGCTGGTGAGCAGGCCTGGCTCCGGACTCCGGGCCGCGCCACGGACCGGGGGACGAGCGGCCCAGCCATGACCGCAAGGGAAGGCGCTTGGGCCGGGCCGGCGCGCGCTCCTTGATCGGTTCGGGTTGTCGGACCGGTCGAAACGGCGGGCTCGGACCCGACGCCAGAAGGGACTGACACGGCCTAGCGGAAGTGGGCCGTGGCGGGTGCCGCAGGCTTGGGCGAGCGCGACGCCGGAGCGGCGGAGGATAGCGCCGCAGGCGCGGGGTGGGCCGTGGCGGACGTGGGGCCGCCGGCGGTATCCAGGCCGACCAACGCAGCCAGGCCGGAAGCCGCCTGGAGCAGCTCGGTCGACTGGGCGTTGAGGTGCTCGGCGGCGGAGGCGGTCTCCTCGGCGCCGGCGGCGTTGCCCTGCGTGACCTTGTCGAGCTGGGAGATGGCGCCGTTGATCTGGACGAGCCCCTCGGACTGCTCCCGGGAGGCGGAAGCGACCTCGTTGACCAGCCGGTCCACCTCGCGCGCCTTCTCGACGATCGTATTCAGCTCCTTGGCAACGAGGGCGGAGATCTCCGCGCCCTGGGCGGACTTGCGGGTCGAGTCCTCGATCTTGGCGGCGGTCTCCTTGGCGGCCACGGCCGAGCGCTGCGCGAGGGAGCGCACCTCCTCGGCGACGACGGCGAAACCGGCGCCGGCCTCGCCCGCGCGGGCCGCTTCGACGGCGGCGTTGAGGGCGAGCAGGTTGGTCTGGAAGGCGATCTCGTCGATGGTCTTGATGATCTTCGAGATCTCGTCCGACGAGTGCGCGATGGCGCCCATCGCCTCCTGCATGCGGGCCATGTGCTGGGCCCCCGACTCGGCGGCGCTGCGGGCCTCGTGCGAGGCCTGTTTGCCGGAGTCGGCGTGGCCGGCGTTGAGCTTGGTCATGCTCGTCAACTCCTCGATCGAGGAGCCGATCTCCTCCAGCGACGCGGCCTGTTCGCTCGAGCCCTCGGCCAGCGACTGGCTCGAAGCGGAGACTTGGCCGGCGGCACTGGCGACCAGCTGCGCGCTGCCGGAGAGGGTCTCGGCGGTCGCGGCGAGCGCGCGGTTGACCCCGCGGATGATGAGAAAGGCGGCCGCGGTGCCCAACAACAGCCCCAGCCCCACGCCGATGAAGAGCGTGTAGCCGAGGCGGGCCATCGCACGCTCGACGGACACCATGCTACCGTCCGAGAGTTTCCCCGCCGCGCCGATGAAATCCAAGGTGGCCTTCGCGGCGACTTCGCCCGCACGGGCGCGGGCGTCGTTGGTCTGCAACAGCCGGGCGTGCTCGGAAAGGTAGGACTCCCCCGCGGCGTCGAGCGCCTTCAGCGCGCTCCCGACGGCTTCGAGCCGCGCGATGTTCGCGGCGTTGACCTGGGTCGAGCGGATCTCGGCGATGGTCGCCAGCAGCTTGGGCACGGAGGCGCGCGCCTCGGCGAGCGGCGTGGCGTCCTGCTCCGAAGCCGAGCGCCAGGCCGCCTCCACCAGCCCCTGCACGCCATTGGCGGTCTTGATCATCCCATCGATGCGAGCCAGACGGCGGGCCGCTTCGGCGTCGTTGCCGGAGGCGTGGTCCTTGGCCGAGGCCGCGAGCATGCCGTCGAGCATTTCGCACGAGGCGGCGAGCGCCTTGCCCCCTTCGGTCGCAAGAGTGCGAAAGCGTTCCTGCATCGCCGCGTGGCCGGCGACAGTGCGTTCCAGAATGGGCTCGTAGGCGACGAGCGCTTCGTCGAAGGCCCGTAACGGCCCACCCAACTCCGCAGCCAGGCGGGCATCGGCCGAAACCAACGTGGTCACCTTCGAGGCCGCCTCCTTCACGCGCACCAGCGCCTGGCGGGTGCGATCGATATCCGCCGCTTTGCCCGTCACCCCGAAGACGCGTGCGTTGAGCCGGAACTCGTCCATCTCCGCGAGCAGCGCAGCGGCGGCGATGTTGGCCGGGATCACCGAGTGATCCACGAAGTCCACCTCCCGCTGCACGCCCTTTTCGAAGTACCAGTTGGTCACGCTCACCGCCACCAGCACGCCGATGATCAGCGCAAAGCCGACGGAAACCCGCCGGCCAATAGTCATTGTCGAACGTCTCATGAACTCGGTTTGAGTAGAATCCCCCCGCCATGCGGTTGTGTGAGGACAACCCGCGCCCGGTCCATCGGCCGCCCCGTCGCGAACTTGAACCGTCTGCGCAGGCGCTTGGGGCATCCGAACAACCGGAGCATCGCCAACTCACGCAGGCCCTGCCCCCGCGCGTAGAGACCAGCGCGTGCGACCGCCAGCACGAACCCGTCGACGACTCGAGCACGTATCACCCCGGCGGGCGCGAACACAGCCCGAACGCCCCCCAGGACCACCTCATCAAGAACAAAAGAGTGCGCACGGCTCGGCGGCGCCGTTGGTGCGCATCGCGCCAGGCGAGGAAACGCTCCGCTCTCACGCGGGAGGATTACTCCGCTGGCGCAGCCACGTCTTCAGCGAATGCTCCACCGCGCCGAGTGCGAGTGCGCGTTCGCGACCGAAAGGCGGCAAGGTCGTCGCACCAGAGGTGGCACCACCGGTGGCCGAACTGTTCCCCGGCCGTGCGCGCCGGTTCGGTGCGGCTGCGGTGCACGCGCAGTCGATCGACGTAGATGGATGCCCGGTGGACCGTCGACGGTGGGCAGTGGTCCGTGGGCGGTAAACCGGCAAGACCGACTCCCGGCGTGGGTGCGGTCGAGCCGAAGGCCGCAGGCAGGGACGCCTGCGCCCCGGGCGGCGGCGCCCCCCAAGCAGCCAACTCGCTACTCACGCCAGCCGCTCCGCGCCGCTGTAGACCTCGTCCACCCGCAGCACGGCCGCCGCCACGCCGGGATGCCGGGACGGGTTCCATCGCTTCATCTCGTCGAAGACCGGGCCGGACGTGATGTACTCGAAATGCCCCTTCAACTGGTAGGATTTTCGCTCCTTCGTGAGGAACACGAACGCCCCGCGGCTGCCGGCCCCGATGTTCGCCCGCGTCTTGGCGAAGTAGTTGTCGGCAATGACGATGGTGTCGTCGCCGAGCAGCTGGAACGAGCCGACGTAGATCGCGTTGGGCATGCCGTGCGGGTCGACCGTGGTGAGCACAGCGTAGCCGTCGCGGTTGGCCCACGCGGCGAGGACGGGAGGAGGGATGCAGGTCATGGTTTTATTCTGGATAAATGGGGGGAGGGAGGCAACGCGCCAGCACCGCCCGCTCAACCGGGCGGCCGACCGCCGGGCAACAAGGGGGACAATCGCCCCCACAGTTCCACGAGCGCGCGCGCCGCCGGGCCGTCGCCGTGCTCGACCGTCGCCAAGGCCGCACGCTGCGCCGCCGTCACCGCCGGATCGAACGGGATCGAGCCCACGCACCTCGCGTCGAACTCGGCGGCCAGCGCCTCGATCCGGACCGCCAGCTCCGGGAACAGGTCGCCCTTGTTCAGACACACCCAAACCGGTATCCGGAAATGCCGGCACAGCTCGAGCAGGCGCCTGAGATCGTGTTCGCCCGAGGGGGTCGGCTCCGTGACGGCCAGCACCTGGCTGGCGCCGGTGAGCGTGGCGATCACCGGGCAGCCCACCCCGGGAGGGCCGTCGACCAGCACCAGCGGCCGCCCCAGCGCGCGCGCCTCGCGTCGCGCCCGCTCGCGCACCTGCGTCGCCAGTTTCCCGGAGTTTCCCAGCCCGGGCGTCAGCCGCGCATGGACCAGCGGACCATGCCGCGTGTCGGAGACGAACCACGCACCGCCGTCCACCGGCTGCATCGAGATCGCCCGCTCCGCGCAGAGCCGTTCGCACACGCCACAGCCCTCGCAGGCGGGCGGATCGATCCGGGCGACCCGCCGCCCGTCCGGCCCGGCGGCGAACTCGATGGCGCCGAACCGGCACAACTCGACACACCTGCCGCAGCCCGTGCAGCGCCCGGGATCGACGACCGCCCGCTCGCCTCCCGAAAACGAGGCGCGCTCGCGCAGCGTCGGCCCCAGGACCAACTCGAGGTTGGCGGCGTCGACATCGCAGTCGGCAAAAACCGCCCGACCGCCGGACAGCACCGCGAGCGACGCCGTGACCGAGGTCTTGCCCGTGCCGCCCTTGCCGCTGAGCACGACCAGTTCGTAAAGCGGAAATTTGTCGTTCATGGCCGTCCTTCCGGTTCGCCGGCCGCCGGCACGCCGCCGGCTGTCTCCAAGCTCCGGTACAAGTTCTCGAAGAGCGCCCGCAGGCCGTCCACGCACTCCACCGCAAGCCGCCCGCGCGCGTAGGCCCGGGCGATGGCGATGTCCTCGGGGATCTCCGCCAGAAGCGGCACGCCTTCCTCGGCGCAAAGCGTCCGCGCTTCGCCCGCCTCGGGCCGTGCCCGGTTCACTACGACACCGCAGGGGCGGCCGAGCGAACGGGCCACGGCGATCGCCAGGCGCAGATCGTGCAGCCCGAACGGCGTTGGCTCCGTCACCAGCACGACATAGTCGCAATCGCGCACGGTCTCGATCATCGGGCAACTGGTGCCGGGCGGGGCGTCGAGGATGGTCCATTGCGTAGCCGGAGCGGCGCACTTCGCCGCGCGCACCACCGGGGGGCTGTTGGCCTCGCCCACGTCGAGCGTGCCGGATACGAACCGCACCGGCCCCGCTGCGCCGCGGCTCACCCGTCCCATCGGGCGGGCCTCCTCGCGAATCGCGTTCGCCGGGCAGACCAGAGCGCAACCGCCGCAACTGTGGCACAACTCGGCGTAGATCACCGTGTGGGTGGGCAGACAGAGGATGGCGTTGAAACGGCACAGTTCGGCGCATGCGCCGCAATGCAGGCAGAGGTTGGGATCGACCAGGGGGACGCGACGATCGACCGCCTCGGTGTCCTCGATCCTTGGGTGCAGGAAAAGATGCCCGTTGGGCGCTTCGGCGTCGCAATCCACATAGGTCACGGTCCAACCGCGACCGGCGATGGTCGCGGCCAGATTGGTCGCGACGGTGGTCTTGCCCGTGCCGCCCTTGCCGCTGGCGATCACAATCTTCATGGGCAGGTCCGCTGTGGTTTCGTCGGGTGGGCGGGCCAGGCGCCGCGCCGCGCCAGGGCACGGCCCCGACCGCGGTCCACTCCCGGCCTCATGCCGCCGGTCCACCGGCCCCGGCCCACCGGGCCTTGTTCGAGCAGACCGGTTCGCTCTCTCTGGAGTGTCATGGTATCAGATTTCGGGTTTCGGCGCTGAAGCCGGCCGCGGAGTCGGGGCAACCACAGGGGCACCGCCGCACCGGTGGCCTGACGCCGCAAGGCGAGGTGGCGGTGCTCAACCGTGGCCCGGCCGGTCGGCCCCTCCGATCTCGACAAGTCGCCCGGCCGTGAAGTCCTCCACGAGCTCGGCGGGGGTGCCCTGTGCCGCCGAATAGGCGCGGATGCCGGCGGCCTGGAGCGCGGTCCACGCTTTGGGACCGACATGCCCGGTGATGACGACCTGAACGCCGAGGCGCGCCAACGTTTGCACGGCCTGCGTGCCGGCGCCCTGCGCGGCGTCCACCCCGGCGGAATTCCCGACACAGGTCTGTTTCCCGGTGGACGAATCCATGATTCTGAAACAACGGGCGCGGCCGAAGCGCAGGTCGAGCGCCGCGTCGGCTTCCGGCCCCTCCATGGTTAGGGCGATCTTCATGAGGTGCAGTGCGTGTGCTCGTGGTCGTGCCCGCAGGTTGGCTTCTCGTCGCCGAGGGCTCCCTGGAGAAGAGCCGGCACGAGCCCCTCGAGGGCCGAGTCCGCGCCGGCGGCATGCACGGCGATCCCGTTCTCCGCGAACAAATCGAGGGCCCGGCGCCCCATGCCACCCGCGATGACGACCTGCACGCCTCGCTCCTTGAGCCAGCGCGGCAACAACCCGGGCTCGTGCGGAGGCGGAACGACAAGGGACTGACCGGAGATTTTCCCGGCGATCCGGTCGACCTCGACGAGGGCGAACTGCTCGCAATGTCCGAAATGGGAACTCAGGCGACCGGCGGTGAGTGGAATGGCGATCTTCATGGGTGGATACAAGTATGGGAGAGGCGGCCGTTCGACCGCGGTTGACGGTTTAGCAAAAGGCAAGCCGGCCCGGGGCCCAGGCGCCCGCGGGGCCTGTCCTGCCGCCCCTCGGGTTCGGGATGGTGGTGCGAAAGGAACGGTTCACGGGGGCGGGCGCGCCGGCTCGTCCGGGGACCCGCCCGGGTGGGCCCAACGCGGACGAACCCCGCTTCCGCGGCCGGCGCCGAGCAATACGCTCGATCCCCGGTCCCGGTCGGCTGGCACCGCGACAGTTGTGGAGTAGGATCCATCTTGTTGTGAGCATATGCCCATAACAGAGCCACACACAAGCCTTGCTTTTCGCGAACTGGAGACCCCGTCCTCCGCCCACGGCGCCCAGCGCGCTTCGTCCAAGCGCGGGGCGCGGTTTGTGTCCCCCCCCCTTCGCGGTGCGGAGGAAGTCCCGCTGCGGCGCTCACGGGCCGTCGGCGTTGGTGCAGCGGTCTGGTGACCTGATTCGCTTGGTGCGATTGCCGCCCGCCCCGCAGGTGGGCGCGCTTGGCCCCCGAACGGAGCGGCCGCCAGGTGCCGCTTGTGCGACGTTATTCCCCCGTACCCAGCTGCCGCCACTTTTCGAGCAGCGCGTGCTTGTGCGCCGCGCGGGTCTCCGGCGGCAGCGACTGGAGCTCCCGCTGAATCCGGACTCGTTCCGCCTCCGGCAGCGAACGCATCATCGGCGGCCAATCGACGCGGTCCTGTTCGGTCTGCCACCCCCAGCCGGCGCGAACCTGTGCGCGCTTGGACTCGGGCAACTGGCGGAAGGCGTGCAACTGCGCGTGGAGCGCGGCGCGTTCGGCCGGGCTCATCGCGCGCACTTTTGCCACCGCTTGTTGGATGCGGTCGAGTTGCTCGTCGCTGAGGGTGAGGAAACGCTCCAGCGCCGGAAAGTCGTCGCCGGAGCTGGCGACCCTGTTCTGGTTACCAACGGCGGCCGGGGCAGCGGTCAATGGCGGCGCGGCGAGAACCGCGACGGCCAACAAAAGGCAGAAAGAAAAGAGCAGGCGAAGTGGTTTCATGACGGATCAAGGGACGGCGTGGGCATGGCGAGCAGATCGTCGAGCATGGTGTTCTCGGAGAGCGGAAGGGCGGGGTGGAGTTCGTCCTCGAGCCGGAACAACTCCTCGTAGGCGGCGAGCTCGGCGATAGGCATCGGACGAGGCGCCGGGTACTGCGGGCGCAGCACGAACAGGATCACGGCGAAGGTGATCCCTGCGGAGACCAAGCCCCACCACCAGCCGGGGGCGTAGCTCCGCCGTGGAACCGGCTTGGTGCGCAACCGTCGCTTCAGGGTGGTCCACCGGTGTTCGAACTCCGGCGTGGTGTCGCGCAGACCGGAGCGCAGGAGCACTTCCGGGTCGTGGGGCGTAGCTGAATTGTCGGGCGATTTCATGGACGGAGAGGGAACAGACTACGCAACGCGTGGCGGGCGCGGTGCAGGATCACGTGGAGGTTGGACTCCGATACACCGAGCGTGCCGGCGATCTCGGCGTGGGAAAGGTCCCCGGCGGCCGTGAGGAGCAGCGCGCTGCGCTGGCGCTCGGGGAGTTCCTGGAGCGCGGCAAGCAGTTGTTCCTCCAACTCGGCGGCACGGCGGCGCTCCGCGGGGGACGCGTCGACCGCCAGCAACGCAAGATCCTCGGGCGCCACGGCCTCGACGGGCTTGCGCCGGCGGCGCCGTAGTTCATGGCGCAGTTCGTGGCGCGCGATGGTGAACAGCCAGGCGGAGAACTTCGCATCCGGCCGGTAGCGGGCCGCGGCGCGATAGACCCGGTCGAAAGTCTGGAGGGCGAGATCCTCGGCGTCGGGACGCGAGCCGAGCGCTCGATAGAAGAAGCTGAGCAGCGGCAGCTTCCAGCGGTCGAAAAGCGGCTGCAACGCATCGGGATCGCCCGCAGCCACGCGACGCAGGCAGGCATGGTCATCGTCCTCCGGTGCCTGGGCCCCGGCGCGGTCGGTTCCGGCCGGAGCGGCAAAGGCGCAGAGCCAGTGCAGGAGCCGGTCGGGCGAAACAACGGAAGCGAGGGCGGCGGCGAGGGACATTCGCGGGTGGTATCAAAGAACAAAAGTGCGGCGATGCGAACGAGGATTGGCGGGCGGAGCGGCGTGCGTCGGGCCGCGGTTCGGGCCGGCCGGCGGCTGGGAAACGGCCGATCCGATACGGTCCGACGCACGAAGGCCTATTCGAGGGAACGGGTGAACGCGGCGCGGTGGTTGTAGGATGCGCGCTGGAGGTTGGTCAGCACACGACGGATCGGACGTTCGCGCGTGGCGTCGAGCAGGCGCTGGATGTCGGCGATGTCGGTCTCCTCGATCAGCACCCCGACCGCGAGGGCGTCCTGGAGGGACTTGGCGCCTTCGGCGACGAGCTGGTCGTACAGCGCCTGCAGCGCGGGGATCGTGAAGACCCCGGGTTGGACCGGAGTCGGATCCGCGATGCCATAGCGTGCGAGCAGCGCAGTAACGGAATCCATGTGACGCTGTTCGGACAAGCTGATGTTGGCGAAGGCGGGGTGGCCCCATTTCGCGTGGAGGACCTGGTAGACGTCGCGGGCCATCTTCTCCTCCTGTTTGAGGAAGACCAGATTGGCGGTGTCGGCGGTCGTGAGGGCGAACGCCGTCGGGACGAGGGCGGCGAGGACGAGAAGGAGGATCTTATTCATGACAGGGGGAACGGACCGATGACCGAACAAAGGAGGGACACGGCCCAACAGATGGACGCTGAGTCGTGCGAACGGAACGGCGCGTGGTTCAGGAGCCGGAGGCCAGCGGGCAGTCCGGATTGTTGCCGGAGCCGTCTTTCGCCCCCTGGCCCGGGGCGGAGGACCGGCCGGAACCGTCGCGCAGCGGGGTGCCGGTGGAGTTGGGGTTGCCGCGGTCGTTCAGCGCTTTGCCGGAGCCATCGCGGCGGGGCGTGCCCTGGCCGGGACCGGAACCGTCGCACAAAGCGCGATCACCGTGACGCGGACCGGAGCCGTCGCATTGCTTGGCGGTTGTCTGGCTGCGCTGTTGGCCGCCGTTGCCGCGACCGCCACCATTGCCATTACCGTTGCCGCGGGCGAAGACCGGCACGGCGAAGAGGGCGAGGACAAGGGCGGGAATGATGATTTTGGAGGAGTTGTTCATGGCACCGGGTAGAAGCCCGGCGGCGGGGGAAACTTACAGGCGCTGCATCTTTTCTCGGCGCCCGCTGCTCCGAACCGACGCGGACCCGCCCCGCCCGGGTTGCACGAGCCGTCAAACGCCGTGCGGAAGGAACCGTGCCTGAACCTAAATTCCGCAGACGACAGAAGGTAACGAAGGAAACAAAGGAACTCCGGACCAAGGGAAACCAGTGCTCACAGCTCCGCGAAATCCCCCTTCACCTGCCAGATGAAGACCGAGACCCCGGATTTTGTTATCCAACTCGTTCACACTTCGTTCTCTTCGTTTCCTTCTGTCGGTTCCAACTGCGCTTTTCAGGCTGAAGCGACGCCGCACGCCGGCGCCGTCGTCCGCGAACGGCTCCGGCTGTTTGTCGCGAATAACTACGCACGCCCGGCGGTCGGGCTACCCAAGGACCCGCTGGCCACGCAGCCAAGCCTTCAGCGAATGCTCGACCGCCCCCAACTCGAGCGCGCGTTCGCGCCGGAACGGGGGCAGATCGTAATGCGGAAAGCCAGGGCGGTCCTGAAACCACTCGCGCCGCATCCCGAGTCGTTCGGCCATCGCATGCAGCGCCGCGAGATCCTCGATCCACAGATGGCACCAGCGGTGGCCGAACCGCTCGCCGGCGGTGCGCGCCGGTTCGGTGCGGCTGCGGTGCACACGCAAGCGGTCGACATACACGACCGCGCGCTCGGCTGCGGCACACTGGAACTGAAACCGCCCCATGATCCGATCACAGAGGTCCCACCGCTACGCCGTCCGGCGGCGAACAGCCGCAAGTGGCGCGACCGCGATCAGCAACTCCTGGTTGCATCCCTTGCAGTGCGAAGTTCGCCAACCGGCCTCGCGCAGGTGCCGGCGAAACTCGACCAGTCCCTTTTCGAGCCGCGGATGCACGCGGCCCTCGGCCCGGTGGATCCGGTCGAAGATCTGGAATCCGCGCGGGGAGAAGTCGCAGAGCGCGAGTTTGCCGCCGGGCTTCAGCACCCGCATCATCTCCCGCAGCACCGCGAGCGGGCACGCCAGATGATGGAAGGTGTTCATGGTGACGACGCCATCGAAGCTCGCCGCCGACCAGGGCAGCCTCGCCGCATCGCCGACGACGAAGCGGATCGGCCGGCCACCCGCGCTCCGCCGGACATGGAGCCGTGCAGTTCGTTGCTGCGCCGCGTCGGCGTCGAGCGTGGTCAACCGGTCGACATAGTCGGCGAGCGCCCCGAGGAAGCGCCCCCGCCCGGTTCCGATCTCCAGCACCCGCCCGGGCAGCGGCAAGATCCGGCCGACGGCAAACGCCAGACTGGCGGGCGAATCGTAACCGTGACGTCGAAACACGACTTCCCGGGCCTTCATCGCCCGGCGGTTGGCGCGGATCATTTCTTCCAGCGAGGGCATGGGCGACAAGGAACAGCCTGGTTTGGGCGCGACGATGGGCTGCGCTGCGGTGGTTACGCCAGTTGCTCCCCGCCGGAGTAGACCTGCTCGACCTTGAGCGCCGCCGCCGCGACTCCGGGATGCTTGGCGGGATTCCACGTCTTCATGTCGTCGAAAACCGGACCGGTGGTGTGGTACTCGATGCGGCCCTTGAGCTGGTAGGACTTCCCCTCCTTCGTGATGAACAACAAGGCGCCGCGGCAGCCGGCCAGGATGTTGGCGCGGGTCTTCTTGAAGTAGTTGTCGGCGACGACGATGGTCGCGGCGTCGTATTCACGCACACAAGTCGCGTAGATGGAGTTGGGCACGCCGGCGCCGTCGATGGTGGTGAGCACGATGGGGCCGTCGTGGTCGGTCCACGCGGCGCGTACAGTATCGGGGATGTTCGTCATGGTTTGGTTGGGGTAGGAGAGGAGGGGGCGGTCCGAACGTCGGAGTGGAGCTGCGCGAGCAACCGCGCGGCCAGCGCCACGCACTCCTCGCAGGGCAACGCATCGAGTTCGCGGCAGAGCGTGGTGCCGGTGCGTGCGGCGAAGGCCGCGCGGATGGCCGCGGCGGAGGACGGCGCGGCCTGGCAGGCGGCATAGAGCGCGCCGCACTCGCCCCCGGCGGCGCGGCCCCCGCCGAAAGGCTTGAAGTCCGCGACCGGGGCGACGCTGTGCCCGGTGACTGTCTGATAGGCGTCGAGCACCGCCTGGGCGCAGTTGAGCCGGTGCGGCGGGCGACGAAAGACGAGTTTGGCGTGGGTCTGGATGGGCATCGGAAGCGGTTTGATTCAGGGGGGGCGCTGTTCCAAGCCAATCCGCGGCATGCAGGGGCCGGATCGGCGTGGCCTTGGCTTCGCGTGCGCGCGGTGGATCGGCGCGCGGGGATGGAAAAGAATGATGGTGGAAATTTAGGAGACCCGCTCGTGGGCTTTGTGTCCGGTGACTCGCTCGTAGGCCCGGCAAAACGGGCAGGCTCGCCCTTCGATCTTCTGGACGAACTGGAAGGCCGCGCCGCGTTGTCGCGCTCGGGCGCGCCGGCACACCGGGCAGTTCCGGCAGACTTCCGCCAACGCTTGGTCGACACGCGTTGATTGACGAGTTGTGGGCATGTCGGTTCGGACTCAGTCGACCGCAACGGGGCTTATCGCGACGCCTGCCAGATGACGTGGCTGCCGACGGGGTGACCGCAGCGGTCGGCCACGGTCGGGCATTTCACGCGGAACAGACAGAACAGCGGCGCGCTCTCGGTGTGAAGCGACTCGAAGTTCCCCTGTCCTTTCGCGATCACGAGATCGGACTCGGCGAAGCGGCGCCGGAACTCCGGTGAGCAGTCGACCAGCACGGTGCCGGGCAACGCCGAACCGTTGTCGATCACCTCGGCGACCTCCGGCAGCCCGGCGACGAGGGCGTCTTCGCGGGTGGCGTCGTTGATCACGGCCTGCCCGCGCACGGCCACGGTGACGCGCCCGCGCGGCAGTTGCTCGATCAGGACGCGGTCGAAGACGATTTCGCCGGCGTTGTCGCAGAGGTAGAGGATGCGGTGGGCGTGCCGCGAGGCGCGGTGGAGCGCGGCCAGCGGCCCGACCAACGGCTGGGCGAGTGCACCGGAGGCGGCACTACGCGCTTCGGCCTCCGTGAGCCCGCTCTTGGCCCCGAGGTCGATGATGTTGCCGGCGATCGCCAGCCGCACCGCCGCGCCGAACGGATCCTCGCTGCGCGCGACGGCCGCGGCCAGCGGCGGCAGGAGCTCCAGCGCGAGCCGGTTGAAGCGCTGCTTCGCCTCCCGGTACGGGTCCGCGCAGCCGGTGATCTCGCGCAACTGCGCCTGCAACGCCCCGGAGAGCGAGGGAGGCGGCTGATCGAAGTCGAGCGTCGTGCTCGCCAGGAGCAGTTCGCGCACGACCATGACGTCGACCTTCTCGTCCTTGGCGCCGAGCCGGATGGCTTCGGTGGCCTGGCGCAGGAGGCAAGGCAGGCAGTCGAGCGAGGTCTTCATCGCAATCGCCCCGGCCGGGAGTCAGCGCAGCCGGTTGGCCGGATCGACCTGCACGATCCGGGCGCGGTACGCCGCGACGGCGGGCTCCGCCACCTGTGCGTAGGAGATGATGACAACCAGGTCGCCCGTCTCGCCCAGCCGCGCGGCCGGGCCGTTGAGCAGCATGGTGCCGGAGCCGGCGGGGGCCTCGATCACGTAGGTGATCAGGCGCGAGCCGTTGTTGAGGTTGAGCACGTGCACCTGTTCGCCGGCGACAAGATCGGCGGCGTCCATCAGCAGGCGGTCGATGGCGATGCTGCCCTCGTAGTTCAGCTCCTTGCCGGTGAGCGTGGCGCGGTGGATCTTGGACTTGAGCAGCGTGCGGAAGGTGGTCGGTTGGGCGTTCATTGCGGGAGGTTGGGTTCGGCTCCGGAGTCGTTCTCGATCGCCATGAATTTGCCACGAGCCCGGGCGCAGAGCACGCCGGCCTGATGGATTTCGGCCTCGAGGTGATGCAGCGGCGGGTAGGCACTGCGATGGCGCGCGGTCACGGTGACCGGGCTGCCCGACCGCACCGACTGCCGGTAGCGCACGGTAAGTTCACCGGTGCGGGCGACGACGCCGCGCGCGAACAGCGCGTGCACCATCGCGCTGTCGAGCGCCGTGGCGAGCAGGCCGCCGTGCACGATGCCCGCGTAGCTTTCGCCGCCGGGCGGGCAGGTCCATTCGGCGGAGACGGAGCCGTCCGTCTGCACGGCGAAAGCGAGCCCGAGCCCGCCGCGGTCGGCGGGCCGGCAGGCGAAACAGGCGGCATGCTGCTGCGCGCAATGGGCGCGCAGCGCGGCCTCAGTGGGCGCCGCAACCACAGTGGTGTCCGTGTTCGTGGCCGTGTTCGCCATGATGGTGGTGGTGGTGACCGTGTTCGCCGTGCTCGTGGTGGCCGCCCTCGCAGGCATTGGCGCCCGCGGCGAGCGAACCGTCGAGATACGCCTGCACAAGGTCGGCCGGAGCCGCCGGCGCGACGCCGACCGTCACCAGGATGCCGGCCGCGGCCATTCGCTGCTGGGCGCCGCGGCCCATGCCGCCGGCGAGGAAGTGCGTGACTCCTTGCGCGCCGAGCCAGGCGGCCCAGCCACAGGGTTCGGGGTCGGGTGGCACAACGGGCGTCGTGCGCAGGATCATCCGGGCGGTGGGATCGACCTCGAACAGGGCCGCCTTGGCGGCGGCGCCGAAATGAGGGGAGAACTCGTCGTTCTCGGTGAGCGGAAGAGCGATGATCATGGGAAGCGGTGCGGGTTGAAGGTGCTCAGGCCCCCGCAAAACGCTCGCCCGCGGCGCGGGCCGCGCCGAGAGTCGGGACGTTGCGGATTGCAGTTCATGCGGTAATGGGCTTATGCCCATAACCGCGCCGCACACAAGCCCGCTTTTCCACCATGCCCCGTCCCTGCTGCCCTCGCCACATCGCCCACCGTCCGCCGGCCTCGTACTTCAAGCCGGCCGGCATCCCGCTGTGCGAACTCCAGGAGATCGAGCTGGCCGCCGACGAACTGGAGGCGCTGCGACTGGCCGATGTGGAGGACCTCTACCACACCGAGGCGGCGAAACGCATGCGGGTGTCGCGCCAGACCTTCGATCGCATCGTGCGCCGCGCCCGCATGAAGGTCGCCGAGGCGCTGGTGCGCGGCCGCGCGTTGCGCGTGCTCGCCCCGGCGCCGGCCGTGCCCGCCCGGAAGGAGTAATGCCCGGGCGGCGATGACGAGCCCGCAGCCGCAACGCTTCGCCCCTACTGCGAGGAGGATTGTCCCAACCGTTTCATTTCGCGCTCCCGCGCGCGCAACTCCTTCTTGAGCTGTTTGGCGACTCGCTCCTGTTCCTTGAGCTGCTGCTTGAGCTGGGTCTTGGTCTGTTTCTCTGTCGTCGTGCGGATTCGTTCTCGCAGCTGGCTGCACTGGGCATCGGCATCGGTGCACTGCTGCTGCATCTCCTGCACGCGGGTCTGAGCCTGGGCGAGCACCGCGGGATCGACCGCCTCGCGCTGCCGGTCCTGCTGCCGGTCCTGGTCCGCGGCTTGGTCGCGCTGTTCCTGCTGATACTGGCGATCCCAGCGCTGTTGCCGCTGGTCGCCACCACCAAAGCCGCCGCCACCCTGTCCGCCACCTCCCCCGTGTCCACCGCCCCCACCACCGCCGCCGCCCCGGGCAAAGCCGACGGTCGCCACAAGCAGGGCGACGGAGAACAAGACAAGGCGTTGCGATAACTTGGTCATGATGAGCCTCCTGATACGATGATTCTCCGGCCCGGATGGAGAACGCGTCCGGAACCCGACCGGAGGAACTGCCCGACGCGAAGCGCCCGTACTATGCCCCAAACCACTCGCCCCGCCACCGGCCTCCGGCACACGCCTCACCGCCGCCAGGAAACACGGGCGAACAGGAAGCGCCCCGGCTCCGGCACCGCGACGCCGGCCGCGAACGGATCGCGGGTGTAGGCGTTGTGCAGCGTGTAGGCGCGATCGAAGAGGTTCTCCGCCCCGACCAAGAGTTCGACCGACTCGCGCGGTTTCCAGGCCAACGTCACGGCGACCGTACCCCACCCCGCCACCGGCCGCTCCCCGATTCCCGGATCGACGCGCCCCTGCCGTGGGGCTCCCTGCCACTGCACCCGCACCGCCCACGGCGCGGGGCTCCACTGCACCGCCAACCGCGCTTGCACGGCGGGGACTTCGCCGAGCACGCGACTCGCGTTGCCCGCGGCGGGATCCCGTTTCACCCCACGCTGCGCCGCCACTCCGAGATCGAGCGACCAGCGCGACGTCGGCTGCCAGGTGGCGGTGAGATCGCCGCCCAGCAAACGGGCGTCGAGGCCGACATACGTTTTCGTATTGGCCGGGTTCGCCGTCGATCCGGGTGCCGGCAGCAACCGCGCGAGGTAGATGTAGTCGTGCAACCACGAATGGAACGCACTCGCGCGCACCGTCCAGGCGCCGACCGGCACAGCGGCGCCGACCTGCACCTCGGTGGCGCGCGTCGGCCCGAGCCGTGGATTGCCCACCCAGTCGCCCGCGGAAGGATGGTCGAGATTCTGGTAACGTTCCTGCGGGTCGGGCGCCCGCCCGGCATGCCCGAGCCCGGCATAGATCTTCGCCGCACCGAGCATCCGGTGGCCAAGTACGTAGGCGGCCGGCAGCGTATCGTTCCTCCCCCTCTCGTCGCCAAGTCCGTGCGCAGCCCGCACGAACGCGAGATCGCCCCGCGCACGACTCTTCGCGACATCGAGCCGCGCCGCCATCTCGAGCCCCCAGGCGCCGCGATCCAGCGCCCCCAGCACATACGCCCCCGCGGTGTCGGCCACCACATCGGGCAACATGTCGTTGGCACGGGCGCCCACGCGATTGTCGGCATCCCAACCGCGGCGCTCGACACTCGCCCCATAGCGCACCGTCCAGTCCCCGACCGCGGTCTCGGCCGTAGCGCGCAGCTTCGCCGCCGTCGTGCGCGCCTGGGTGCGCATCATCCAGCCACGCGCCGCCCAGGTCGCCGCCGCCGCGCTCGTCCGCCAGGTGTCGCGCATGTCGTGATAGACGCCGCTGGCGGACGCCTCGACCACCAGCTTGCGGACGGCGGAGTTGCCGGCGGGCTGCCATGTCCACGTGGCCCCGGTGCGCCACGACTCGTCGAGCAGCGCGTCCATGCGCAACCCGGGATAGAGCACATCCGTGGCGCGATGATAGCCACCGCGCAGATCGAGGATGCCTGCACCGAGGAACGTGCTCAGCTTCCCCTCGGCCTGCATCACCTCGAAGGCGGTCCGCTCGCGCGCCCCGGCCCGGTAGTTGAGTCCTAGCAACTCGGTGAAGCGCCGTCCCATCCCATCCGCGTAGACGCCACCCTGCTGCCACGCCGCGCTCGCCGAAAGCGTGGTCTCCCCGGCATGCGTCCGCATCGAGCCCGAGGCCGAACGGTAGCCGAACGAGCCGACGAATGCCGCCAGCGCCTGCGGCGTGTCGCAGCACGGCAAAGTACCCACACGAATCGTGCCGCCGACGGTGCCGCCGTCCTCGACATCGAACGGCCCGCGCCGCACCGCCACCGCCGCGACCTGTTGCGAGCTCACATGGAACGCCGGTGGATCCATCCGGTTCGGACACGCCCCATGGACCGTGATCCCGTCGAGCGAGATGCGGAGGTTGTCGCGGCCCAGCCCCCGCAGGAGAAAATCTCCGCCCAGCGGACCCTTGCGCACGAGCGACACCGCCGCGACTTCCCGCGCGAGCACATCCGCCAGGTCGAGCGGCTTGTGGACCGCGATGCGCTCGCGCCCCACCGCACCGGCAGCCCCGCCGGCCTGCTCCGCCCGAACCGGGAAGTCGTCGAGCACCACGGTCTCCTCGCCGGCCCGGATCGGCGCGGCAAGCAACACCAGCACACAGGAGATCAACCGCGAAGCCGGGCCGGAGCGAGTCATTGAACGAAGGGTACGAGCCATGGCCGGGCGAGCAAGACCGCAAGCCCGGATACGACGCGGGCCTCGGCCCCGACCGCCGTGGCGGGGTGCTTAAGCCCCCGCCGGCCGGCACTGCCGCATCCCGGCTCTCGAGCAACCGCCACCGCGGCCCCCGGCACCGCCCACCACCCGCGACAGTTCACCGCCCACAGTCCACTGGCCACTGGCTACCGCCCCCGGCCACCGTCCACCGGCCACCGTCCACCGGCTACCGGAAACCGCCCACCGGCAACCGCTCACCGGTACTCGCGCCGCGCCTCGAGCGCGCTCTTGAGCGTGACGGAGTCGGCATAGAGCACGCCGCCGCCGCTGGGCAGGCCGAAGCCGATCCGCGACACCTTCACCGCGCCCGCCGGGATCTTCTCGGTGATGAAATGGCAGGTCGCCTCGCCCTCGATGTCGTTGGAGAGCGCCAGGATCAGCTCGCGGATCTCCCCGCCCTGCAGCCGGCGCACGAGCGGTCCGAGGTTGAGCTGCTCCGGACCGACTCCATGGATCGGCGACAACTTGCCGTGCAGCACATGGTACCGCCCGCGGTAGGCGCCGCTGCGCTCGATCGCCACCAGGTCGGGCACCTGCTCGACCACGCAGACGATCCCCGCCTCGCGTTTGGCGTCAGCGCACACCGCGCAGGTCTCGCCCTCGGCGAGGTTGCCGCACACCGCGCACCGTCCCACCGCCTTCGCCGCCGCCTCCAGCGCGGCCACGATCTGCGGCAGCCGCTCCGGTCGCTCGACGAGCAGGTGCAGCGCGATGCGCTCGGCCGAGCGGAAGCCCAGTCCCGGCAGCCGCTTGAGCTGCTGCTGCAGCGCCTCGAACGCGGGAGTCATGGGATTTCGGAGTGCGGATTTCGGATTGCGGAATTGTCGGAACACAGGAACCGGGCCGCACCGGCTTCCGCCGGCCGATCCGCAATCCGCGTTCCGAAATCCGCAATCAGAACATCCCCGGCATCTGGAACGCCGCGGTGATCTTCTGCATCTCGCCCTCGTTGAGCGCCTTCGCCTTCGCGGCGGCCTCCTGCACGGCGCCCAGCACCGTCTCGGACACGACCTTCGCGTCCTCCTTGAGGAACTCCGGGTCGAGCTCGAGCGCGACGAACTTTCCCTGGCCGTTGACCTTGATCTTCACGGCGCCGCCGCCGCTGGAGATGTCGAGTTCCTTCTTCTCCAGCTCCGCCTGCAGAACCTCGATCTGCTTCTGCATCTTCGCCGCCTGTTTCAACATTTTGCCGAGTCCAGCCATGGTACGAAATGGGTTTTGGGTTGAGCCCGCGAGCGTCCGGACCGCCACGCCGCGACGCAACGGAAAACTCCATCGCCGGACACTTCGGTCAACTCCTCGCCCCCGCCATGCCCGTTCACCACTTCAGCATCCACGGGCCCCAGTGGATGCCGGTGTCCGGCGGCGGCTCGTCCGCCAGTCGCAGATCGTAGCGGAGCCGGCGCCCGACCGTCCGCCCCGCCCGTTCGCACGAGAATCCGAGCCCGGAATACAGCGCCGTCGAGGCCGCATCGGACTCGCTCGTGTCGAGCGACAACGCCGTGCTCCCCGCCGACCGGGCCTCACCGATCGCATGCTCGAGCAACCGCCGCCCGATGCCGCGCCGCCGCGCCGGTTCCGCGACGAAGAGATCCTCCAGCACCGCGGCGCCACCGCCCGCCCACAGAGAGAGATGCCGCCGCTGCAGCGCGTAACCGAGCAGTTCCGGGCCCGCCGCCGCGACCCCGAGCGTCACGGCCGGGTCGGCATGGAGTCGCTCCAGCCGGCGCGCGATCTCGCTGCGCGTCGGCCGCTCGCGCCCGAGCAGGTCGCGAAAACCCGCGACCAGGTGGGTCACACCCGGCAGGTCGCGCGGCCCTGCGCGGCGGACGATGAGCTGTGTATGCATACCGTCCTCAACGGTCGCGCGCGACCGGTATTCAAGCGCTCGGCTTCACCACTGTTGCGCTCAGTCCGCCCGGGCCACCGCCCACAGTCCACCGCCCACCGTCCACCGTTCACCGCCCACCGCCTACTGCCCACCGCCCACCGTCCACCGTCTACAGTCCACCGCCCACCGTCCACCGCCCACCGTTCACCGGCTCCGCAGGATCGCTTCGTAGCCCGCGCGATAATCCGCAAACCCCGGCTGCCAGCCCAGCACGCGCCGGATCTTCTCCGCCACGATGATCCGGTCCGGGGCGCGCCGCCGCCCCCCGAACGGATTTGCCCCAACAGCCGACGCGGCCGCATCGCCGAAGTTCGGGCACACCACCCCCAGCCGACAGGCCAGCCACTCGGCGACCTCGGCGCGGCTCGCCGGCGCGTTGTCGCTCACGTTGAAGATCTCGTCGCGCACCGCCGCGGGCGCTCCGAAGCAGGACCAGACCGCACCCGCCGCGTCATCGCGGTGGATCAGATTCATCCGGTGCGCGGGATCGCCCGACACCGGCCCTCCCGAGCGGAGCTGATCGAGCAGTCCGTGGCGCCCCGGCCCGTAGATCCCGGCCAGCCGCAGCACGAACCACCGCCAGCCCGCGCCCGCGGCGGCCCTTGCGAGCTCGGTCTCCGCTTCGCGCAGCAGCGTCCCCGTCTCGCCCGCACCTTCGGTCGGGGCCGTCTCATCGACCCGCGCGCCACCACCCTGTGGGTACACACCCGTACTGCTGGTGTAGGCGATCGTGCCACCGCGGGGCTGCCCGGCGAGCCACCGCCCGACCGACCGCATGCCCTCCACATAGCTGTGCCGGTATCCGGCCACGCCGCCACCGCCCGCGCTCACGCAGTTCAGCACAAAGTCGAACGGCCCGGCCGCCGCGGCATGCCACGCGTCGCCCGCGAGATCGGCCTCGATCACCATCGTGCAACCGGCCGCCCGCAGCGCCGCCGCCTTCGCGGGGTTGCGCGTCAACGCCGTCACCTGCAGTCCGCGCGCGACCGCCTCGCGCACGAACGCTCCGCCCACGTAGCCGGCTCCGAGCACCAGCACCGTCCGGCCCGCCCAGGTTGTCGCGTCGTCCATGCAGGCGACAGAAACGCCGTTGCGACCGCGGCCAAGCACTTTACGCTCCCGCGCATGAGTTCCGCTCCCTCCGTGCTGGTGGTCCTGATGAACGGGTTCGAGGAGATCGAGGCCGTCGCCCCGATCGATCTGCTGCGCCGCGCCGGCGCGCGGGTGGTCCTCGCCTCGCTCGGGCCGGAGTCCACGGTCATCGGACGCTGCAACCTCGCGCTGCTCGCCGAGACGACCCTCGCCGTGGCTGCGCAGCAGCCCTACGATCTGATCTTCCTGCCCGGCGGGCCCGGCGTGAAACACCTCCGCGCCGATGCGCGCGTCGTCCCCCTCGTGCAGGCCCAGGTCGCCGCCGGCCGGCTCGTGGCCGCGATCTGCGCCGCGCCGCTCGTGCTGCACGATGCCGGCCTGCTCGCCGGCCGCCGCTACACCGCCTTCCCGGCCACCGAGGACGAACTCCCGCACATCCTCCACGACCAGCGGGTGGTCGAGGACGGCCCGCTCCTGACCTCGCGCGGCGCCGGCACGGCATTGGATCTCGGTTACGCGATGGTTGCGCGGCTGTTCACCCCGGCCAAGGCCGAGGAGCTGCGCCGGCAGATCTGCGCCTGAGCCGCCGCGGCGAGCCGGCATCGCGCACCACACCGCCGCCGGCGAACCGCGGTGCGGCCCCGCCGTCTGGTAAGCAGCCCGTAAACCTCGTGTCTCCCCCGGCGGCGGCGTGCCCGCCCGCCAACTTCGCACTCGCCCGCCCCCCGGGCCGCTCCTCCAATCGGGCCCCATCGCCACCACGGCAGCATCATGGCCCGTATCCGCCTCCTGATCGGATCCCACCTCTGCACCGCCACCCGCGCCCGGCGGGTCGCCCGCACGCTGGCCGAAGCCGGCCATGACGTCACGATCCAGGGCGCGTGGTATGATCGCACCCTGATCGCCCGCGACGAGAGCCTGCTGCTGAAGGCGCCCTACCACTTCGAGCCGGTCGTGAACCTGTGCCGACATGGGGTCCTCCCGCGCCTGCGCCGCCGCCTCGGGCTCGAGCGCTGGCGCCGATTCGGACGCTTCTCCCCGCACGGACTCGGCTACGGCGTACGCGAACACCTCCGTGCCGCTCAGTGCGCCGCTGCCGACCTCACCATCGCCCATTCGGCCGGCACGCTCTGGGTCGCCGAGCGCCTCGCCGCCCAGCGTTTCCGCGTCGGCGTCGATTTCGAGGACTGGTTCTCCGAGATCGTCCGCCCGGATCAGGTCCGCCACTACCCCGTCGAGCCCCTGCGCAACCTCGAGCGTACGTTGCTGCGCGTCGCCCGGTACCGCCTCGCCCCCTCGCGTGCGATGGCCCGCGCGCTGGGCGAGTTCGCCGGGGTGGAGCCGCCGCACCCGGTCTACAACGTCTTCCCGCTGGCCGACCTCCACGCCCCGGCCCCCCCCGCCACCGACCGGCGCAACCACCGCTTGCCCTCGCTCTACTGGGCCGAGGAGCGCATCGAACCCGGCCGCGGCCTCCGCGCGCTCTTCGGCGCCCTGCCCCACCTCCATCACCCGGTCGAGGTCCACCTGCGCGGCGAACTCTCCGGCCACGACCGGAAGTGGTTCAACCACGAGGTGCCCGCCGACTGGCGCGAGCGTATCATCGTGCACCCCACGGTGCACGCCAGCGAGCAGTTGCCGCGCATCGCCAGCCACGACATCGGGCTCGCGCTCGAATCCGGCGCCACCCGCGGCCGCGACCTCACCATCGCGAACAAGACTTTCCACTACCTGCTCGCCGGCCTCGCCGTGGCCGCCACCGACACCACCGGACACGAGGAGATCGCCGACACCGCCGCCGGGGCCGCGATGAAACTGGTTCCACCGGACGACCCCATCGCACTCGCCGCAGCGCTCGATGTCTGGCTCGCCTTCCCCGAACACCTCAAGCTCGCCCGCAAGGCGGCGGTGCGGGCGACCAAGGAGATCTTCTGCTGGGAGCAAGTCCGCGAGGGACTGCTCGACGAGGTCGCCCTCGCCCTTGCCGACTGATTCGCCGCCGACGTTTGCCTCGCCCCGTGACCAGAGCAACCTAGCGCTTCCGTCCGGATGAGAATCGTTCACGTCGCTCCCCGCCTGCATGGCACCACGGCCGACATCGATTGCGCCGTACGCGGTCTCGCCGCAGCCCAGGCGAAGGCGAGCAGCGGACTGGTGGAGGTGGTCGCCGCCGCGCGCGACCCCGAGCAGACACAACTCGGCGACCTCGCGCTACGACTGCTGCCGACCGACCGGCCCCGCTGGCTTGGACGCTCGCGAGCCTTGCGGCACCACCTCGCCAACCGCCCGTTCGAGCTGGTGCATGCCCACTGCCCCGGGCAACGCAGCCTGCACTACGCCTATCTCGCCGCCCAGCGCCACGGGGCCCCGCTCGTCGTTTCACCGGCCGGAGTATTCGGCCTCGGCACCCGCGAGCGGCTTCGTTTCCGTTGCGCGTTCCATCGCCTCGTCACCCACCCCCAGGCGCTCGAACAGGCCGCCGGCTGGCATGCCACCAGCGCCGAGGAGGCCGGTGCCATCCGCGCCTGTGGCTTCACGCAACCCATCTGCGTCGCCCCGCCCGGCGTCTCCGTTCCTTCCACGGCCGCGCTCGCCGACGCGCGCGACTGGTGGTGCGTCCGCCACCCCGTCCTCGCCGGACGCCCCGTGGCGCTCTGCCTCGCCGCCGCGCCGGGCGGCGCACGCCTGCGCGAGCTCATCGGACTCTGGGCGGGGGCGGCGCCCGCCGACTGGCTGCTGCTCGTCGTCACCCCCGGCGGTGCCGCCGCCGAGTCCGCCGTGCAGGCAGCCCGTCTCCACTCCACGGACCGCGTGCTCGTCGCCCCGCCGGGCGAGCGGCCGCCGCACGCCGTCGCCCGGATCTTCCTGAGTTACTGGCCTACGGATACAGTCTTGGCCGATGTCGCCGCCGCGCTCGCCGCCGGCCTGCCGGCGCTGGTGACCGCCGATGCGCCCTGGAGCCGACTCGACCGCGACCGCGCCGGCTGGTGCGTCCCCCGGCAGGAGTTCGGCCCGGCGCTGCGCCGCGCGCTCGCGCTCGGACCGGAAGAGCTGGCGGAGCTGGGGCAAACCGCCCGCGAACTCGCCCGGCGGGAGTTCGACTGGGCTCACACCGCGGAGCTGCTGCTGGCCTTCTATCGCAACCTACGGCGCTGACTCCGACCCGGGCAGGCCGCGCGCGGCGCCGCCCCGTTGCCACCACGATTTGCGTCGCCGGCCTCGGCCTTCATGCTGGGCTCCCTCCGTTCACCGCATGCCTCACTACGACTTCCTGGTTCTCGGCGGCGGCAGCGCCGGCTTCAACGCCGCGCGCGTCGCCCGCGACTTCACCGACCGCGTCGCGATCGTCGACGGCGCGCCCGCGCTCGGCGGCCTCTGCATCCTGCGCGGTTGCATGCCCTCGAAGACGCTGCTCTACAGCGCCGAGGTGCTGCACCTCGCGCAGCACGCCGCCAAGTTCGGTCTCGCGATCGACGGCGCCCGTGCCGACATGGCCGCGCTCCACGCGCGCAAGCTCGCCGTGATCGGCGAGTTCGCCTCGTACCGCGAACAGGCGATGAACTCCGGTCGCTACACGATCCATCGCGCCGCCGCGCGTTTCGTCGACCCGCACACCGTCGCCCTCGACAACGGCGAGACGCTCACGGCCGACCGAATCCTGATCGCCACCGGCTCGCGCGTGAGCTGGCCGGCCGTGCCCGGCCTCGCCGAATCCAAACCGTGGACGAGCGACGATGTGCTCGAGCTCGATTTCCTCCCCGAGAGCGTGATCGTGCTCGGCGGGGGCGTCGTCGCGTGCGAACTCGCGCAACTGCTCCGGCGGCTCGGATCGCAGGTCACGCAGATCCAGCGGTCGCCCCACGTGCTCAAGGAGTTCGCACCGGCGGTCTCCGCGGTGGTCGAGCGCGCGTTCGCCGGCGAAGGGATCGAGCTCCTCACCGGCACCTCGCTGCGCCAGGTTCGCCGCACACCCGACGGCTTCGAGGTCGAGTTTCTCCACGAGGGAAAACCGCTCGTGCGCCGCGCCCGGCATCTGCTCAACGCCCTCGGCCGCGAACCCGACACCGCCGCGCTCAACCTCGCCGCCGCCGGCGTCGCCACCGAGCCGAGCGGACGCATCCGCATCAACGAGTGGCAGCAGACCGCGCAACCGCACGTCTACGCCGGGGGCGACTGCACCGGGCCGTTCGAGATCGTCCACACCGCCGTGGCGCAGGGCGAACTCGCCGCCCGCCACGCGTTCGGCCGGCCGGGTTTGAAGCCGGTCGACTACAGCGGCCTCGTGCAGGTCGTGTTCACCGACCCGCAAGTCGCAGTGGTCGGTCGCTCCGAGAAGGAGCTGGCGGAAGCCGGCATCGCGTATTCTGCCGCCAGCTACCCCTTCGACGACCACGGCAAGTCGATCCTCATGGAGGCGAAATACGGCCACGTGAAGGTGATCGCCGAGGAGGCGACCGCGCGCGTGCTCGGTGCGGAGATTGTCGGCAAGGACGCCGGTGAACTGATCCACCTCTTCAGCGTCGCGCTCGCAATGCGCGCCACCGTGCACGATCTGCTGCGGGCCCATTGGTACCACCCGACCCTCGCCGAAATCGTCACCTACCCGCTCGAGGAGCTCGCCGAGAAGATCCCGGCGGGAGCGTAACGAGTCATCAAGGGAGGGACGGACCGCCGGGCCGTCCGTTCGCGCGGCGGGCCCATTCTGCCGTTCGGCAGAACGCCCTACCTCAGGGCTCCAGCACCAATCGTGAGCAGGCTACTCACCGCACCGCGGCGAGCGCCTCGGCCACGTTGACGCGGCCCTCGTAGATCGCCTTGCCGACGATCACGCCGTCGAGGTGCGCGTGCTGCTTCGCCAGCGCAGCGAGCTTGGTGATGTCCTCAAGTTTCGAGACACCGCCCGAGGCGATCACCTGGCAGCGCACGGCGCCGAGCAGCTCGGTCAGCGCGGCGAAGTTGGGCCCGGTGAGCATGCCGTCGGTGGCGATGTCGGTGTAGATGATCGTGCGCACGCCGAGCGCCTCGGCCTTCTGGGCCAGCTCCACCGCACGCGTGGCGGTCTTCTCGACCCAGCCCTTGATCGTCACGAAGCCGTCGCGGGCGTCGATGCCCACGGCGATCTTGTCGCCGTGCGTCTGCGCCACCTCGCGCAGGAACGCCTCGTCCTCCCACGCCTTGGTGCCGATCACCACACGGCTCACGCCGGCGGCGAGCGCAGCGGCCACGGCCTCGCGGGTGCGCATCCCGCCGCCAAGCTGCATCCGCGGGGCCACCTTGGCGATCGCGGCGACCGCGGCGGCGTTCTGCGGTGAACCCGAGAACGCCCCGTCGAGATCGACCACATGGATCCACGCCGCGCCGGCGGCGGCGAACTCGCCGGCCACCTCGGCCGGGTTGTCGCGGTAGATCGTCGCCGCATCGGCGCGGCCTTGCGTCAACCGCACGCAGCGGCCGCCCTTGAGATCGATGGCAGGATAGATGGTGAACACACCGCCATTGGCGCGAGCGACCCGCCCCGGGGCAAGCCGGTTGTGTCGGAAAACCCGTGGTCGCCGCCTCAGAACAGCGGGACCGGGATTCCCTCGTACGGGGCATGCGCCGGCGGCGGAGCGACCCGGTCCACCGTTCCGGCCACCGGATCGACCAGCAGCTCCATCAGGGCCCGCCGATGCCGCACCCCGCGCAGCCAGCCTGCCGAATCGGGACGCCCCGGCGCATCGGTCGCCATGATGATCGCCTTGTACCGCGAGTTCTCCGCCACCGGCGCATTGGCATGATCGCCATCCCCCACGACGGCCATCGGGATCTCCGGCACGTACCAAGTCTCCGGTAACACATAGACCAGCGGGGCACTGTCGGCCCCGGGATGCCGCCAGAACGCCGCGGTAGCCGGCACCTGCCGCACCAACTCGGCGACCCGCCCCAGCTTCGCCTCCGACACGCGCCCGATGGAGAGCCACGCCGCAGTGCCGTCGAACCGCGAATACAGGTGGCCCAACGTCCAGTCGCGCACCGCGCCGGCCGCGAGCACCGCCCCGGCCACCGCCACCCCGAAGAGGACGAGCTTCCCCGCCCCCCTCCCGCCAAACTCCACCAGCCACTGCGGGGCGATCCGACCTCGGCAGCCCGGCACAAACATCGGCGTCCGCCGCAGGTACTCGGCGTAACTCTCGCCGAAACGCTCGAGGCACTCCCGCTCCTCGGCCCGAGCCAGAAGGAAGTAGGCGAAGAGCATCGCGACATACACCGGCACCGCCACGACCCGCGGCCAGAGCAGCAACAGTCCGAGTCCGGCGGCCGCGAAGCTCGCATACTGCGGATGGCGGACCCAGCGATACATCCCGCCGCTTGCCGCGCCGCGGCGCAGCAGCTTCAGCGCATAGACCTGCACCGCATTGGCGACGAAGCCCGCCGTGCCGACGAGAAACAGCACGACGCCGACCGGCCGCACCAGGTTGAGCACCGTGGATCTGGTCTCCACCACCAGGTGCGGCAGAAACACCGAGCCGAGCCACGCCAGCGAGGGATGCTCGGCCAGGAAACGCAGTCCCGGGCCGTAGACCCCGTAAAGGTATCCCGCAAACGGGGAGCACATGTAGACGAACTCGAAGGCCACGAGCAGATAGAGCGGCAGCACGGCCCAGAACGTGCGCCGCGCCGTCCGCCCACGATCGGGAGTCGCCCCTGAAGAGAGGGAATTATTCATACGGCGGCCATCCTACCGCCTCCGCACCGTCGCCCGGTAGCGGGCCCGGGCACATTCGCGCCGGAATCTCCGCAGGTCGGACATGACGCCAGTCATGCCCCAAGGTGAGGAGTTTCAGTTCCGCCTTCGCGGTCCTTCTGGTACGCTCCCGCCCCGATGAAGCGTCCGTGCCCCGAGCCCGAGGTCCTGCCCGCCTTCCGCCTGCTGGCGGTGCTCGTGCTCGGCCTGCTCGCCCTCGACGCCCTCGCGCTGCCCTTCAAGCCCCACCACGACCTGCACCCGCTGTTCCATCTCGCGGTGATGGCGGGGACCATGATCGCGTTGCTCGCCTGGCTGACCTGGCACCGGGCGGCGGTGCGGGCCGGGCGCTGGCACCTGCCGCTGGCGATCGCGCTGTTCCTGGTCGCCCCCTTCGCGAGCGAGATCATGGAGCTTGGCCACCCGTTTCCCGAATACACTGCGCTCGCCCGGGAGCGCCTGCTCCTGCTCTTTCCGCCGCTGCTCATCGTCGCCTGGCAGTACCGGCCCCGCGCCATCGTGCTGTTCGCCCTGGGCACCGCGGCGCTCGATCTGGCGCTGACCTCCCTCGCCTACCCGGCCGCGCTCTGGCTGTGCTCGGAGTACAGCGGCGGCGTTGCGTTGCGCGCGCTCGTGCTGCTGGCCTGCGGCCTCCTGCTGTCGCGGTTGGTCGCCGCCCAGCGCGACCGGCAAAACGAGCTGCGCGACGCCAACGCGCGCCTCGCCCGCTACGCCGCCACCCTCGAACAGCTCGCGGTGGCCCGCGAGCGCACGCGGCTGGCCTGGGAACTCCACGACACCGCGGCCCAAGCCCTGAGCGGTCTGGCGGTGCAGCTCGAGGCGGCGCGCACACTCGCCGCCACCGCACCGGAGCAGGTCGCCCCGCTGCTCGAGCGGGCGCTCGCCGCGACGCGGGAGGGACTGGGCGAGACCCGCCGCGCCATCCAGGCGCTCCACGCCGAACCGCTCGCACGGGAGGGTCTGATCCGAGCCCTGCGCCAGCTCGCCGAGGCGGCGGCCGGCCGCCTCGGCGCCGCCCTCGCCTGCCAGCTGCCGTCCCAGGCCGCCGAACTCCCCGCGGAAGTCGAAGCGCTGTACTTCCGCGTCGCACAGGAGGCGCTCGAGAACGCCGCACGCCACTCCCGCGCCGGCCAGTTGAGTGTCACCCTGTCCAGGACAGACAACAGCATCACAATGACCATCGCCGACAACGGCATCGGCTTCGACACGTCCGCCACCGATCCCGCCGCCACGCGGTTCGGCATCCAGCACATGCACGAGCGCGCGGAACTGCTCGGTGCGAAGCTCGAGATCGCCAGCCGGCCAAACGCAGGTTGCCTCGTCCGCCTGGAGTGGGAGGCTCGGGCATGATCCGCGTGCTGATCGTCGACGACCAGGAAATGGTCCGGGAAGGACTGCGCGTCATTCTCGCCAGCGATCCGGCTATTCGCGTCATCGGTTGCGCCCGCGACGGAGCCGAGGCGGTGGAACGGGTCGCGCGCGAGCCGGTGGACCTCGTATTGATGGACCTGAAGATGCCGATTCTCGGCGGGGTAGAAGCGACCCGCCAGATCCGACAGAGCCGGCCCGGGGTGCGCGTGCTTGTGCTGACCAGCTACGCCACCGACGAACTGCTCTTCGACGCGATCCGCGCCGGTGCCGCCGGCTACCTGCTCAAGGACTCCTCCCGCGATACGCTCCTCGCCGCGGTGAAAGGCACCCACGCAGGCGCAACCCATGTCGACCCCGCCGTGGCCGGCCGCCTTTTCGCGCAGATCACCCAGCCGCAGCCGATCCCGCCATCGTCACTCGTGGCTGCGCTGTCCACACGCGAACAAGAAGTGCTCGGGCTGATCGGCAGCGGACTGAGCAACGCCGAGATCGCCGCCACCCTGCACCTCGCGGAGGGTACCGTGCGAAACTACGTCAGCGAGGTGCTCGCCAAGCTCGGCGTGCCCGACCGCACCAAGGCCGCCGTCCTTGCGGTCCAGCACGGTCTCGCCCGCCGCTGATCCAGCCCCGTGGGCACAGCGTCTTGTGAAGATCGTGACAAACGCTCTGCCGTCGCGGATGCCCCCACCCACACCCTTCGGCCGGCCGCGCCGGCCTACCCCACGTACTGGTAGCCGACGCCGTGCACGGTCTTGATGAGCTTCGCCGCCGCATCGTCGCCCACCTTCTTGCGCACCTGGGCGACATGCTGGTCGAGCGTGCGGGTCGTGCCCAGATAGTCGATTCCCCACACCTCGTTGAGCAGCTGGTCGCGCGAAAGCACCTCGCCCTTCCGGCTGTGGAACACCTCCAGCAGTCGCAGCTCGCGCGCGGTGAGCTCGTGGCTGGTCCGGCCGCGCACGGCGGTGAAACGCTTCCGGTCGATCAACGCCTCTCCGATGTAGAAGGTGTCCGGCGCTTCCTTGGCGGGCACGGCCTGCTGATCCAGCCGCCGGAAGGCCGCGTGCACCCGCGCGAGGATCTCGCGCACGCCGAAGGGTTTCGTCACGTAGTCGTCGGCGCCGAGCTCGAGACCGAGCACCTTGTCGATCTCCTCCCCCTTGGCGGTGAGCATGATCACCGCCACGCGGCGGTCCTGCTCGCGAATCTGGCGGCACACGTCGTAGCCGCTGAGCACCGGCAGCATGAGGTCGAGCAGCACGAGATCGAAGCCCCCGGCGCTGAAGAGCCGAACAGCCTGGCCGCCATCGGGGGCCACGACAACCGCGTGGCCGTCGGCCACGATCGCCTCCTGCAATGCCTCGCGGATGGCGGGGTCGTCTTCGACGATGAGAACCTTGCGCTGGTGGGTGGTCATGATGGGGAGCTGGAAGCGGCGGTCGGTGCGAGGGGCAGACGTATCTCGAAAGCGGCGCCAGCGGTCGAATCGAGCAGCACGAGATCCCCACCGGCTTGCCGGAGCAGCCCGCGGGCGATGCTCAGCCCGAGGCCCACCCCCGGCGATTTGTCGGTGAGCGTGCGCCCACCCTGTACGAAGGGTTCGAACACACGAGCGCGGATCTCGGCCGGGATCCCGGGCCCGCAGTCCGACACGACCAGCCGCATCGCCTCCGGCCCGGCCGTCAACCGCACCGTCACCACGCCGCTGCCCGGGGCGTACTTCGCGGCGTTGTCGAGCAGGTTGATCAACGCCTGCTTGACTGTGGAGCGCTCGCTGAGCGCCGGCGGCGGGCCATCCGCCATCTCAAGGTCGAGCGTGAGGCCCGCCTCGGCCAGCCGCCCTCGCATCTCGTCGGCAACCTCCTGCACGACGGCAGCGACGTCGACGGCCGCGCACTCGATCTTCCGGGTGCGCCGCTCGAGCGCGTTGAACGTCAGCAACCGCTCGATGAGCGCACCAAGCCGGCGGCTCTCGTCGCCGATACGACTGGCAAAGCGCACCCGCTTGGCCTCGTCCACGTCCGGCGCGCTCAGCAGGTCGGCGAACATCCGAATCGAAGTCAGAGGCGTGCGCAGTTCGTGGGAAACTTGGGCGACGAACGTGATCCGACGCTCGGACTCTCGGGCGGAGCGCCGGGTGTGCACCGTGAGCAACACGCCGACTCCGAGGAACAGCCCGAGCAGCAAGGCCCCGGCAAGGCCGGCCAACCGGGTGTCGCCCGCCTTCACGCGCCAATCCGGGCCCGGCGCCACCACCAGGCGGTACCCGGGCAAGCCGGCCCCCACCTCGCCGCGATCCGCGCCATGGCTCGCCCACGGTTCCAAGACCACCCGCGCATTGCCGCCGGCCTCCAGCTCCGCCCGCAGGCGCTTCACGATCGGCCCGACATCCACGAAACAACCGCGGATCGGAGCGTCCGGTCCGGGTTGATACCAGAATGTCCACGGGGCCGACGGATCCGCCAGGTTTCCCGCCCAGCCCGCCCACGGATCAACCGGGTGCCCGGAATGCGCCAGCAGCTCGAGGTTCTCCGCCTGGTAGCCGAGGCTCGCCTCGTCGAAATCGGGGTTGCCGAGCAGCCGGTAGCGGGCGGTGCGAAAAGTCCCGCACGCCGCCGGCGGTGGGAGTTCGGCCCCGGGGCGGGCGGTGCGCCACTCACGCAGACCGCGGATCAGCGCCTGCAGTTCGGTCGTCGCCAAGGATCCGACGGGCACGGCGATGTCCGGCGAAGCCCGCTGCGGATCCCAGACGAAGGTGCCCACCACGAGCGCATTCGCCTCGTCCCACCGACGCAGGGCACGCACCAGTCCGTCGACATGAAACGAAGCCAGCTCCGCCACGGTGGTCCGGCGCACCTCCTCGGTATAGCGCGTGATCCGTCCGACCGCTTGGGCCCGCTCCTGCGCCACCGCCCGTGCAGCTTGAGCCGCGATCTCGTCTCGCGCGGTCGCGTAGAGCCGGTGGAGCACCGACGCGGTCGCACAGGCGGCGACCGCGAGGAGCACCCAGAGAAGCAGAAGGTTGTGCCGAAAGAAGCGGTGCATGGGCGGGCCGTTACTCGTCGCTCGCTTCCGCCGTCGGAACCTCGAACTGATGGTTCAGGCCCGAGCGCAGGACCTTCCGGTCGAGCTGATTGAGCCCACGCGCCCGCACTTCGGCGAGGTATGCTTCCAAAATACGGATGCGCGCGGCGACGTCTTTGTCGTCGAGGTTGTAGTTCATGGCCTGCGCCTTGTCGCGCGTGCGGCGCAGCTCACGCAGCGCCCGGGTGAGATCCCCCTTGTCGAGCTGCGCGATCGCACGCTGGATTCCCTCGCTGATCACCGCGCCGACCGCCGCGCGAATGACACCACAATTCACGGACTTCCGCGAAGCCCAGGTGTCGGCCTCGACGTAGACGGTCAGCCGGCGACTGAGCTCATGGGACTCGCCCGTCGCCACATCCATCCACCGCAGCCGGACCGAGGCCAGGCTGGAGGAATCCCGGTAAGCCGAGAACCGCGCACCGGCGAGGACACCGACATCCTGGCCGACAAACACCGCGGGGAACCGATACGTGATGGTGCGATCCTCGACCACGGCGGGCACCCACCCAGCAGTCTCTATCTCCTCGCAGCCATAGCCGAACTCGATGCTCAGCTCCACATTCCGGGCCAACGGGGTGCGCAGTCGCGCCAACTCCGACTGGAGGGAGGCCGGCAGGTCACCCGGTTGCGCCGCAAACCGAAACCGACCGTTGGCCGTGCGCGCGAGGTCGGCGAGCAGGTCCTCCTGAAACTCCTCGCCCAGACCAATCGCGGAGAGCGTGAAGCCCTCGCGCGCGAGAAGCTCGGCGAGCCGCAAGAAGTCCGCACGCTCGCGCGGCCCCTTCGTCGCCGGACCGTCGGTGACCAGCACGAGGTGGCTGATGGTGGCGGTTGCAGCATAACGACGCAACTGGGCCGCGCCCTGGTTGAGCGCATCGTACAGTGCCGCGCCCCCCGCCGGCTCGATCTTGGCAAGCAAGACGTCGAGGTCGCCGAGTTCGTCGCGCCGCTGCGCCGCCAGAATCGTCTCCACCTCCGAGCCGAACAGGACGATCGAGACCACATCGCGTTCGGCGAGGGTGCCGAGGGCGAGAGAAACCGCCTGCCGCAAAGCTTGGATCGGCTCGCCGGCCATCGAGCCGGAACGATCGAGCACAAGGGCGATGTTGCGCACCGAACCCGTGTCCGGACCGGAGGGAGTCGGGACGAGAATCTTCGCCTCAACATAGGCCGGCATGTTCGCGCTGCGGCTATAGATGGTGCGATCGGAGGCCGCCTCCAGCCGCAGCCCTTCGGACTGTGCCCGCGTGGCAGCGCCGAACAGTAGCGGGAACAACAGGAGAGAAATCGCGATTCGCATGGGGCGGATGGTACACGAACGACCGGCGCAATGCGTCATGGTGGAGTAAAACATTGTCAACAGGATGTCATGCGGACGACAGGCGGCGAAACGGCCACCGCAACCGGCCCATCGACGTCGCCCCCCATGGCTGGCCGTTACGGCCAGCCGGCGACCCACGAACCGTCCGGTCTCGTCACTCCCGGAACCGGAACACGGTCTCGCCCTGCTTCGCGTAGCCGAGCTTGCGGCGGATCATCGACTCCACGTACAGCGGATCGGTGCGCAACTGCTCCAGCATGCGTTGCTGCTCGCGCAGTTCCTGCTCGGCCACCTGCAGTTTCTGCCGCGTCTCCGACTCCTGCGTCCGCAGGTTTCCAAGCTCCTGATACGTCTGCATGAACGAGATTCCGGCGAACGCACTGAGCGCCAGGAACACGACCGCATACAACGTAGCTAGGAATCGACCGAGGGACATCGCAGAGGGAACAAGAAGCGGCGGTAAAAAAGGGTCTGGCTGCCGCTGCCTTCTTGCGTCGGAATTTTAGAGTCCATAATCGGCGGCGTTTCAATCACTTTCCCGTCTTGTCCGCGCCGTCGCGCGACCTTCCGCCGATCCCAACCCAGCCCGCCCGATGTACCAAAGCTTCTACGGTTTCGAGGAGATGCCCTTCAACATCACCCCGGACCCGAAGTTCCTCTATCTCAGCCCGTCGCACGTCGACGCGCTCCAGCACCTCAAGTACGGCATCGAGGAGCGCAAGGGGTTCATCGTCCTCATCGGCGAGGTGGGCTGCGGCAAGACCACCCTCTGCCGCCGGCTCCTCAACGAGCTGGATTCGGACCGCTTCGAGACCGCCCTCGTGCTCAACCCCCGCGTGACCGAGACCGAGATGCTCGAGACCATCCTGCTCGAACTCGGCGAGACCATCGAGGACCACACGCAGAACGCCCTCGTCGCCCAGGTCAACCGCGTCCTCATGTCGCGGATTCACGCAGGCAAGGACATCGTCCTCATCATCGACGAGTGCCAGAACCTCTCCTTCGAGGTCCTTGAGCAGGTCCGTCTCCTCTCCAACCTCGAGACCGACAAGCAGAAGCTCCTCCAGATCGTCCTGATGGGCCAGCCCGAGTTCAAGGAGAAGCTCCGCCAGGACCGTCTCCGCCAACTTCGCCAACGCATCCTTGTCCACTACGAGCTCAACCCGCTCTCGCAGGCCGAGGCCGAGCACTACATCTTCCACCGCCTCACCCTCGCGGGCGCCAACGGCCGCCCGCGTTTCACCAAATGGGCGCTGCGCTCGATCTACCGGCACAGCCGCGGCACGCCGCGCATCATCAATAATCTCTGTGACAAGGCGCTGCTGGCCGCCTTCGTGCGCGACTCCGACGAAGTCAGCTGGTGGGATGTCCGCCGCGCCCTCAAAGAGATCGCCCACCTCACCGACTGAGCGCGCCCCGGCGCCCCTCGGTTCTCCGCTTTCCGCCCCGCCTCTTTCC